>DVEE01000157.1 GCA_015295885.1 Leptolyngbyaceae cyanobacterium M65_K2018_010 | reverse complement strand
TTAGGCCCTATCGAGCCATGACCCTTGCCCAGGTCGCCTGTGGAAACCTTGATGTAGCCAGTGGGACAAGCCAGCTAGAAGCTATTCGCTGGCTGCGGCGAGTCAGCAAACACCTGGCCCGCATCACCGACCACCTGGATCGAGCCCTACTGGCTATGGGCCAACTTCGAGAAGATTAATGTCCTCCCCCGGTCGCTTGGCCCTGGGCACCCTTTATGACAGGATGCTAGGGTTACTCTGACCACCATCGTTGGGGTTGGGGACCAAGCTCTGGGGGGACTATGTACGACTGTATTGTGGTGGGGGCCGGCCCCGCAGGGGCTTCTACCGCCTATCACCTAGCCAAGCAAGGCCACTCGGTGGTGATTTTAGAGCAGGCGGCTTTACCCCGTTACAAGCCCTGTAGTGGGGCGGTATCGCCCAGTGTGGCCCAGTACTTTGATTTTGATTTTGGCCCGGCGATCGACAGTCTGCGGCGACGGGTGCGCTACACCTATAAGCTCGATGACCCCATAGAGGCCGAGTTGACCACCACCGACCCGATCTGGATGGTGCGGCGTGAGGTGTTTGATTACTTTTTGGTGCAGCAGGCCCAACGGCAGGGAGCCTGGCTGAAGGACAATACCACCGTAACCGGAATTGAGCTGCGGGGCGATCGCTGGCTTGTGTCTACCTCCGCTGGCCTGTGGGAATCCGCCTACCTGGTGGCGGCCGATGGGGCCACGGGCCCCATGGCCGGCTGGTTGGGTTTTCCCGATTTGGCCCGGCGCACCGCAACGGTTTTAGAAGTGCCTACCCCTGGCCCCATCGGGACTGAGGATCCGATTAGCTTTGAGTTTGGGTTGGTTAAACAGGGCTGCCTGTGGAAGTTTCCCAAGCAGCAGGGCTACTCCCTGGGGGCTGCCAGCTTTCTGGGTAAGCCCCCGGCGAACCTACAGGCGGCCTTAGCCCGGTACGGCGAGTTCCTGGCTGTGGACCCCACCGCTGGCCAACTGCATCACCACCCGCTCAAACTCTGGGATGGCCACCATCCCCTGCACACCCACCGGGCCGTTCTGGTGGGGGAGGCCGCTGCCATCGTGGACCCGCTCAGTGCGGAGGGCATTCGCCCCGGCATGATCAGCGGGGTTAAGGCGGCAAGCGCCATCCATGCCGCCCTCTGTGGTGAAACCGCAGCCCTGGCTGGCTATACCGAGGCCATGAACGCCTCTTGGGGGGCCGATATGCAGTGGGCTAAGCGGATTTCATCCCTATTCTTTCGGGTACCGGGGCTTGGTTACCGAGTGGGTATCAAGCGCCCCACTGCCACCCAGCGCCTGGGGCAAATTCTGGCCGGGGAAGTGCGCTACGCGGATATTGCTAACCGGGTGATGAAGCGCCTGGGTGGGGGGCTCGTTCCCGGCTTGGGGGGATAGGGGATCAGCGGGAAAAAAAAATCCCGGTGGTGATAGGTCGTGAGGTGGTGGGTAGGTGGGACAGATTGAAGCCAGGAGTCGGTACTTTTATTTTGAGCACGTCCCTAAGGTCTATGAGATGTCCTTTTTGCCCTCTGCTTTTTGATGCTAGGGCAAAGCCAATGGATCCAGACCCTAAAAGGGATCGAAAAT
>DVEE01000279.1 GCA_015295885.1 Leptolyngbyaceae cyanobacterium M65_K2018_010 | reverse complement strand
GGCCTCATGTTCCTGTTTAATGCCGGTAAACTGGACGGGCATTTCCCAGCCAGCAAACTCGGTCATCCGCGCTTGCCGGGCCAAACAACGGTGGTAAAGGGGGGTTTGCAACAGCGCCATAGCAGAAGGTCCCAAACTACTTCAGAGTGTATCGACAAACCCGGCCCAAAAGCATCGGTGGGATAGGTCAACCCCTGGGCTTTAGCCACAGCAATTACCATTTTGAGTTCTAGACCTTGGGCTCCGGCCTAGGGCACCCGCAAGTGAACTCATCGCTCAAGGCGGTTGAAGCAGACCCAAGAACGGTTTCAGTCCTCGGGAAGAGTCTTTCGTTGTCAGCGCCTTGGATGAACTTGTCCAAGGCCCTAGGTCTGCCAGTCCTAGGTAGCCATGAGCCTTTATCCGTATATTTATAGTAAGTCCTAGCTTGGACTCACTAGGGTCTGCCGATGGGCCCTAGTTTTTCACAAAGCCCCCTAAATCCGGCCGGTAACGGGCTACAAAGCCGCCCCGGCTATCGTAGATGGCCACCTGACGGTTGACCTGGTGGCTAAAGGTAATAATTTGTTCGATCAACTGCTGACCACTAGCGCTGAGCTGGTTCGTAAAGGCAAAGGTACCATCGGCGGCGGGTGGGGTAATCGCCAGTCGTAGGGGTTCAGCGTATTGGCTGGTCAGCACCACCTGAACCTGATTGGGTTCTTCTCGAACGCTACAGGGGGTCGCCTCTAAAGCGCACATTTCACCCAGGGTCGAGGTCAACCCCTGGAGCGCAACCGCTGTGCGAAGTCGGTTTTGAGCGTTAGTAAGGGCTGGCTGATAGCTTTCCAAAAGCTGTTCGGCTTCCTTATAGAGCAAGGTGTCGCGGGGGATCTGTTGGGCACTAGCGACCGCCTGCTGCCATTGGCTCACCGCCAGAGTCCACTGGTTTTTGGCCTCGTAGGCCGCCGCGGTGCGGGCCGCTTGCAGCGCTTGGTCGTAGTTACGGGCACTGGCATCCTCTAGGGTGGCCCGATTCATCGACTGCTGCAGGTGCTGTTGGTACACCTTCAGTTGATCCTGGGCTTCGGCATAGACCATGGTGCCCTGGGGAATTAGGGAAAGTCCCTTAACGGCCGCCTGCCACTCCTTGGTCGCCAACTGCCAACCAGCCAGGGAATTGGCGGTTTCCATGCGTTGCTGGGCCAATTGACCGGTTTGAATGGCGGTATTAAAGTTAGCCTCTGCCTCTTCTTCCGCCACAATCCGACGGCCAATGGCTCGATGGTTGATGCGATACTCCCGCAGTTTCGTTTGGGCGTAGTCAAAGGCTGGGCTTTCAGCGGGTACGGCCTCTAGGCGGTCAATGGCCTGTTGCCACAACAGATGAATATTCACCCAGCGCTCCACCGGATGGGGAGGATGCTGGCTCAGGTCAGCGGCCTGGGCGGCAATACTCTGGGCCTGAATGACCTGATTGAGGGCGTCCACGGTGGTTTGGTAGCGAACCAAACTGGCTTGGGCCGCACCATGGTGGGAGGACCAGGTCGGAATCGGCTCCAGCATCTGGATCGCGGTTTGGAGATCGGCCTGGGCCATAGTGAGGTCATCACTCCTGGGTTGAGCCTTCAG
>DVEE01000084.1 GCA_015295885.1 Leptolyngbyaceae cyanobacterium M65_K2018_010 | reverse complement strand
AAGCCGCGTCGCCAGACCCCGGGCTGCATACCCAACAACCACAACCCCATACCGGTGAGGGTGGCAAACACTCCCCGCCAGACAGCGGTTCTGGACCGGTACAAAAATACCAGGGCCGCCAGGGTGAGAGCAAACATGAGCACGACAAAAACCCCCCGGAAGGGATCCTCAGTCCAGGTGTTTTCCCTCTGAATCGTCTTGAAGATGGGATGAGCCAGGCCCAAAAGTACCAGGCCCACTACCGATCCAGCCAGCCAACGGCCTACCTTGACATGCTCCTGGCCGACGACGGGGGAGATTTTCGTTTTGTCCTGAGTACTGACGGCCAATCGCCGCTGCCGGGTTTGGATAGCAAAATAAACCGCTACGCCAATTAGGGGCATAACCCAGGTAACCGCCAAAAAGGGATGCAATAGCCGTAGCAGATCGGTAGTATCCAGCATGGCAATGTTCTGTATAATCGCTCAAAGGATAGTCTAACAAGCCAACGTTTTACCTATCCTACCGGGGAAGGCTAAGCCCAAAGGTTAAAGCGAGCTAGGTGTTTTTCCAGGAGTTGGGGCAATTGCCGCTTCAGATCGGCTTGAGCGGTAAAGACCAGGCGATTTTGGGCCGGCACATCAAAGGGGTACTGCCCAGCCAGATCCGTCCGTGCCATTTGGGCTAACAAAATTTGGTCTATGGCTTTTGCCTGCAAGGCGTAGCCCATCTCCACGCACACATTGGGACTGGGAATGGCCAACTTGGGGTCGCCGGTGGAGGTCAAGATCGGTGTACCATCGGCTACAAACAACAGAGACTTGCGAATTTTGCGAGTCAGACCGCTATTTAACCGGGCTGGCCCTTCGCTGAGTCGGTGTGATACCTCCACGGTCAAACTGACTCGAGATTTGCCATTCAGGGCCTCTACCGCATTCATCAGAGCCTGGTATAGCAGGTCCGCCGAATCGGGATAGTCGGACTGATAGCAAAAGTAGATGATCGGATCGAGGTGGGCCATGACCTCCTGTTTGGTGAAATAAATTTCGTGGCTGATCAGATCAATGTTGGCGATCGCATAGCCACCACTCCCCTCGATATAAAACTCGACGGTTTCTCCATCCAGATAGCGCTGGAACCAGGTACTTTGGCGGACCTGGTCACTGTCGTCGAGAAAATCGGCCCGTAGGGCCGACTTGAGTAGACTATTTTTACTCAACCGCAAATCGTAGGGGCGTTTTTCTAGCTCACGCAAAGGTTCGTAGCTTTCTAGGTACCAGGCTTTGAGGGCAATGATAGCCATCGGGTTCGTCCTCAGGGCGGATCGGTAACGGCCAGCGGTCAAGAATTATCGCTTGATTTTAGGCTAGACCGGCCCGATTGGACAGGGTGCTCCCATCTCCTGCGGTCCCTAGGACCTGCCCCAATTTCCACCCCTGGGAGCAGGCTTAACACTTTATTGCTAATCCCTAGTTATTGCAGGGTTTGGAGCCACTATAGAAGTAGAAGAAGATACTCCGCTCAGAATGGGAGGTAAGGGATATGAAGCACACCACCCTGTTTCCCAGCGAATTCCGCGACTTGCTGATTGGTGTGATTGCCCTGCTGGTCACCCTGCTGATTTGGTCCCTGTGGTTCGCCCC
>DVEE01000267.1 GCA_015295885.1 Leptolyngbyaceae cyanobacterium M65_K2018_010 | reverse complement strand
AGGTTTACGTCATTGACGAATGCCACATGCTCAGCCAGGCCGCCTTCAATGCCCTGCTAAAAACCCTGGAAGAGCCCCCCAACAACGTGGTCTTTGTGCTGGCTACAACGGATCCGCAACGGGTCCTGCCGACAATTATTTCCCGATGTCAGCGGTTTGATTATCGTCGTATTCCCCTAGAACCGATGACGGCCCACCTGCGGGCCATTGCCAACCAAGAGGCAATCACCATTGAGGATGAAGCTCTGCGGCTGGTGGCCCAAGTCTCCCAAGGGGGTCTGCGGGATGCCCAGAGTTTACTAGACCAACTCAGCCTACTGCCACCACCAGTCACGGCCGAGGCAGTTTGGGACTTGGTCGGGGCAGTGCCAGAGCGGGATTTGCTGGCCCTGGTTCAGGCGATTCTGGGCGATCAGGGGACGACCACCCTGGATCTAGCTCGCAAGCTCATGGATCGGGGCCGGGAACCGCTAATCGTGCTGCAAAACCTGGCCGGCTTTTATCGGGATTTGTTAATTGCCAAAACGGCAGCCGATCGTCTGGATCTGGTGGCCATTACCCCTCCCACCTGGGCCGAGATGCAATCCCTAGTGCAGGGGATTGAGCCCCAAATCTTGCTACTGGGCCAACAACATCTTCGCAGCGCCGAAGTACAGGTCAAAAACACCACTCAGCCCAGACTTTGGCTAGAGGTTACCCTGTTAGGGCTCCTCCCCTCGGCTCAATCGGCACCAGGTCACCCAGCCCAGGCGGCTGTAACCGCACCTACACCGGGGATGGCACCTCAACCCCAGCCAGCGGCCCCCCGCCCCACTCCCAACCCAGTCCTAGCGCCCCCGACCGAGGCAGATGCCCCTTCGCCAGCGGTGGCAACCCCTCATGGCCATAGTCCCTGCCAACCCGTAGATGATGGCCTCCCGACTCCGCCCTCGGACCCAGAGGTGCTGCAGCCCGGTAGTCCCCCGCCCACCCCCAACGAGAACCTAGAACAACTGTGGCTGCGGGTGTTAGCGGCCCTGGAACCCCTAGGTACCCGAGCGCTCATGCAGCAGCAAGGCAGTTTGCTCTTTTTCGATGGCACCGTGGCTCGGATTGGCATTAACTCCCGACCCCTGTTCAAGATGGCCCAAGGTCGGGTAGAAAATGTCGAAGCTGCCTTTCAAAGGGTTTTGCACCAAAAAGTCCAGGTATCCCTGGAGGTACTCCCCGACCCAAAGCCTGAGGCCCCAACCCCACCCAGGAATCCAGATCCAGGTCGGGAAACCCAGCCCGTTGCCGTTGATGATCAACCGCCGGTGAAGGCAGATCTCCCGGCTCCAAGCTGCACCGCGCCGCCATTGACCTCGTCAGTAGAGCCAGCCAACCCAGTTAGTATCAGCCCTGACCCGACCACCGCCTTGCCAGCCATGGTCAGCGACTTTGATCGAGCAGTGAAAAACTTTGCTCAGTTTTTTAACGGCCAAATTGTTGAGGTAGATGAAGACCTCAACCTGCTACTGGGCAGCGACCCTCCTAAACCGTCGAAGGCTGCAGCCCAGCAGCCCTCCCACCCCGACAAGGATGTACCCTTCTAGGTCCAGATCCAGGAGCTGACCGGGGCGGGCCAAAGCAGCTAGCCAAAGGTGCCGCCGTTCCAGCCCCACATGGCCCCCGGCACATCGGTGAACTCGATATAGGTGCGGTTTTGAGGTATCCCCAAAGCACGTTCCACCTGGGCGCAAAGTTCCTGACTGATGGCCTTGGTCTTACTGCCCATGGTGCCCACACTCTTAATTTCAATGTAGCAGGCAGGGTCTGTGGTACCCCCAAAGGTCATTGGCACATTGGCTTCAAAGGCGGTCATCACATAAGCTTCCGACTTACCGATCAGCCTGGCCAGGCTAGCCGAGAGATCCCGCAGCAACGTCTCCACCTGGGGCTTTTCAGGGGCAGGAAGGGAGGTTTGAACTTTGATCAGAGGCATAGGTCTGGTGAATTTCTCCTTAGCAGATTTCGAGGGATCCAGGCGATCCTCAACCCCGGCTTGCGCCCTTTGCGCACAATACTTTGCGCACAATACTTTGAACAAAATCCTAGGGGCTGCTTAACCCCCGTAGTTCCAGCCAGTGCTTTCTAGCACAAGGGGCTCTCCGTCGCGGTGCAGGGCAGCACCCACCACCTCGCCCACAAAGACTGTGTGATCGCCATGCTCAATGGCACCCACCACCCGGCATTCCACGTAGCCTAAAGTATCCTTAATGACCGGGCAGCCGGTTTCAGGGGCTGGGTAAAACTCAATTTCCTCAAACTTATTTCCGACTCGGCGCAGCGGTTTGAAAAAGTTTTGGGCCAGGTCTTTTTGGCCCGCCTCTAAAAAGCTGAGGGCGAATACCCCACTGGCCTTGACCATGGCGTGGGAGGTGGAATCATTTTTCACACAGTTCACCACCAAGGGCGGTTGAAAGGAGGCCTGCATTACCCAACTAGCCGTAAACCCATTCACCTCGTCCCCCTGCTTTACCCCGCAGATATAAAGGCCATGGGGAATTTTGCGCAAAAGAGTCTTTTTCGCCTGTTCGTCTAATGCCACTGCCCTGCCTCGTCAATTACTAGGGCTAGTTTAATACAGGCCTGGACCCAGATTCTAAAGAAACCAGGCCCTTCCAGCAGAGGGGTCGGGGTGGATTGGCTCAGTCCTGCAGTTGCTAGGGTCCTCCAACCTTGCCAGAATATTAGGCAGAATTGTTAAGCTTCGGAAACATTACTGGTATGAACCTATTCGTCGCCCTGGCCCTGGGTCTATTGATTTTGGGGTTGGGGGTTTACCTCCTAACCGCCCGTCGCTATCAATCCTCGGCATCGGTGGCTCAGGCCTACGACCAATGGACCGAAGATGGCATTTTAGAGTTTTACTGGGGGGAGCACATTCACCTGGGGCACTATGGAAATCCGCCTCGAGCCAAGGATTTTTTGGCGGCCAAAGTTGACTTTGTTCATGAAATGGTGCGCTGGGGTGGTCTCGACCAATGTCCTCCCGGCACAAGGGTTCTGGATGTGGGCTGTGGCATTGGCGGCAGCAGTCGAATCTTAGCCCAGGACTATGGGTTTGCAGTGACAGGGATTACGATTAGCCCCCAGCAGGTAGAGCGGGCCCGGCAATTGACGCCGCCGGGGGTAACGGCTCAATTTTGGGTGGATGATGCCATGGCCCTCTCTTTTCCGGATGGCAGCTTTGACGTGGTCTGGTCGATTGAGGCGGGCCCCCATATGCCCGACAAAGCCCTTTTTGCCAAGGAATTACTGCGCGTACTCAAACCGGGCGGCATTCTGGTGGTGGCCGACTGGAACCAGCGGGATGATCGCCAGCGCCCCTTAAACCTTTGGGAAAAACCGGTCATGCAGCAGTTGCTAGACCAGTGGTCGCACCCGGCCTTTGCCAGCATTGAGGAATTTGCTGAACTCCTGGCTGCCACTGGGCTGGTAGCAGGCCCAGTAATCACTGCGGACTGGACCCTAGCCACCCTGCCTGCCTGGCTGGATTCCATTAAGCAGGGCATCCTTCGCCCAGAGGGGCTGGTACGGTTTGGGTTGGCGGGCTTGTTCAAGTCCCTGCGCGAAGTGCCGACCCTGTTGCTCATGCGTCTGGCCTTTGGAACAGGCCTGTGCCGTTTTGGCATGTTCCGGGCGGTGCGGGCCAAGTCTGATGCCTCAGGGGTTAAGCTTGACAGAGCAGGTGGAATTAAGGTTTGACTTTTGCGGGCTGCGTTGAGAGGACTGTGGTGATGAAACCCACGTGGATGCCCATGATCCTACCCCTTGGTTTATGCCTCGGCGCCCTCGGGGCCTATGGGCTAGAGCAAAGCGCCCAAGCCAATGACAGTAATGGGGGTATGCCAACGACGATCGTATTGCCCGATGGCAGCCAGTGCTTTTTTGCCGGTCAAGGAGCTACCCTGACCTACCAGGGGCAACGACTCAACTATTCCTGCGGGGATACTCTGGGGTTAATGGGCGATGTTACCTTTGCCCAGGGTACAGAAATTACTCTGCAGACGGCTACGCTGGATGGTACGACGATCACCGGCATTACTTCCCAAACCCTGACCATTAGCTCCGTGGAGTTGGCGGACGGTACCACTTGCACCAACACCGCAGAAACCAACGTGGACTGGCGATCGATTCAAGATAAACCCCTCTACTTCTTCTGCGGCGATGCCGACACGGTCACGGGCCTCACTGGCACAATCACTGACCACAATGGCATCTTGACCACCGAGCGAATTACCCGCGAAGGCTTTGATCGAGGGTATACCGACACCGTGAATATCGTCACCTTAACTACGACCCAACCCTAGAACACCGGTATAGAAACTCAGGTTCTTAGGTGGGCCATACTCAAGGTAGCTAGCCTGCAACCGGCCTCACAGCATTGATGTCTCCAAAAAGGAGCCGCTGGCATCCCAGGAGTCATGTTAGGGCATTATTCCGGTGAATCCAGGGTGGCCATTGTTACGCTTACGCCCCACAGGGGCGACAGATCCTTTCTGGCCCTAGGCCACAGTCCGTGCACGGCGGAGGCCTGGGGGAATTTTGATGGCCCCGGGCAACCGTCTTTGATTGACTAAAGTAGCCCAGAGTAGGCGGTAGAAACCGGTTACCACTGGTGGAAAAGCACCGAACCTCTCCCGAGATTTAGGGAACTCCACCCAGGGCTTGGGCACTTAGGCAGGCCTTGATCCGGCCCATGGCCTAGCCAATCCGCAGAAGTTCCACATCAAAAATCAGCGTTGCATTGGGAGGAATCACCCCGCCCGCTCCGCGGGAACCGTAACCCAGGTCGGCGGGAACAATCAGCTGGCGCTGCCCCCCGACCCGCATGGTACTGACCCCTTCATCCCAACCTTTAATCACCTGACCTACCCCGATTTGAAAGGTAAAGGGGCGGCCGCGATCGCGAGAGCTGTCGAACTTGGTGCCATCTTCCAGGGTTCCGGTGTAATGGACAGTCACCCGTTGACCGGTTTGGGGCATAGCCCCAGTACCTTCCACCAGATCGATGTACTGCAGGCCAGAGTCCGTGGTAACTGGGGTGGCTGTGGACGCGGCAGCGGCATCCTCCGGGGTTAAATCGGCGGCCGATTGGGCCATTAGAGTTCCCGCCTGGGCCAGGTCCAAGGGGGCAACCTCCACAGCAGGGGAGGACAGGTCGGCGGCGATTGCCTCAGGCTGAGGGGTGGTGAACTGGGCGACCACCAACACCAGACAACACAGGGCCAGAATTCCTAAGCTAATCCAAATTTCTCGCACAACCTAATCTCCCCATTCCAATGGAACCCTATCGATCATATAGCAGAAGGCTCCCTCCCCCCCGCAACCTGATCCCCAAAATCCAGGGGACAAGCCAGGTATTCCCCTGCCGGTTAACCAAACCGATACCCAAACCCCCGCAGAGTAATGACGTATTGGGGATGGCTAGGATCCGCTTCAATCTTTTCGCGGAGCCAGCGGATGTGGACATCCACGGTTTTGCGATCGCCCATAAAGTCTGCCCCCCAAACCGCTTGGATCAGGTCTTCCCGGGACCAAACCCGGTTGGGATGACTCATCAACAGTTCCAGCATGCGAAATTCCTTCGGGGAGAGCCCCACTTCTCGCCCCCCCACGGTGACCCTAAACTCATTCTGGTAAAGGCGAATCTCCCTAAAGGCCAGCACAGGGTTCTCCCCAGCGGTCGTGGTCCACTGGTGTCGCCGCAGCAGAGCCCGACAGCGAGCAATCAGTTCCCGCATGCCAAAGGGCTTAGCTAAGTAGTCATCGGCGCCCACCTCCAGGCCCACCACCCGGTCCATCTCTGAACCCTTGGCGCTCAAAATAATGATGGCGGTTTCCAGGCGGTGGTGGCGCATCAGGCGACAGATATCCAACCCATTGACCCCCGGCAACATCAGGTCAATGATAGCTAGATCAATCTGCAGACCTGGCTCCGCAGTTGCCGGAAAGATCAGGTCCAGGGCTTCTGGGCCAGAAGCGGCAACTAAAACCTGGTAGCCTTCCTCTTGCAGTGCTAGGGCTACGGTTTCTCGAATTAACTCCTCGTCGTCGATCACCAGAATGCGTTCCGGTTGCATCGGCACGTGGGGGGCAGCAGAGGAGGATCTCGACACAGCCCAGGGAACCCCAGAGACGACCAATACTACAAACCGAGGGTATCTTGTCTGGCCTAGCTTAAGGGCAAACCCAGGTCAGGTTAAATTTGCGTAAACTCCTGCTTAAGTTAGCCCCTCTGAGCCTCTGCGGCTGGCAAGGGAGGTGTCCGTTTCAGGGCCGGCAGGCTAATCACCAGGCGATGGCCAATGTCCCCATTGCCGTGGATCTGCAGCTGCCCACCGTGGTGCTGGGCCAGACGCTGACTCAATAGCAGCCCCTGCCAGGGTTGACCCCGTTCAGCTGCCGTGGATCCTGCTGAGGCAGACCCCGTCATGGGATTGGCCCCCCTGCCAGCCCCCTCTCTCTGTCCGCTAGGGGTTGCCCCAAATAGCTCCAGGGCAGCCTCGGGTAGGCCTTCTCCCAAGCCAGGATGGGCTACCCAAAATACCAGGGCTAAATCTTTTTTACGGGAGGCATGCAGGCGGAGGGTGCTATGCTCAGTTGCCATCTGCATCAGGCTAAATACTGTGTGATAGAGAATTTGTTTGACGGTCCGCTGATCAAGGATCCACAGGCTGTCGTCTGGTTCAACGGTGAGTTCCAGAGTTTGGCCTAGCTTATCGGCTAGGGGGGACAGGATCGTCACCACCTGTTGCCCCAGGCGACTGATATCCACCGATGCGGGCACCAGTTCCCCAGCCCCTGAGCCGACCAGGCCCAGGTCAATAATTTCATCCACCTGGGCCATCAGGGTCTGGCTACTGCGTCGAACGATATCGGTATATTCCCGTTGCTTTGCGGTGAGCGGGCCGTAGATCTGCTGGCTGAGCATGCTGGTCATCCCCAACACGGCGGTGAGCGGGTTGCGCAAATCCTGCACCAGATGGCTGATCAAATGCAGGCGAAGGGTGTCGTCGGGGGATGGCAGCGGTTGCCAACCGGTCGCCCAGTCGCGACCAGCGGGGGCAGGGGTGGGTCGTGTCCGCTCGTAGCCACCCAGCCCCCAGCGGGCGGCCATGGCCAAAAACCCCACATCCCTCTGACTAAAGCTTCTGGGTGAGGTATCCATGACCGCTAATACGCCGATGCACTGCCCCTGCCAGGTCATCAGGGGCACCGCGCAAAAGGCAGCAATGCCGTAGGTGGCAATCAACTCTCCCTGGGCCGGGGCCGGTAGGGCGGCGGTATCGGATACCACTAGCGGCTGTTCCCCGGCCAGGACCCAGGCGCTGAGGCTGGTCGCCAGGGGCAACTGCCGGGTCTCGGCCAGCCGGTTCCCTAGCCCCAGGAAGGAAAGCCCGTGGGTGGCCTTCAGATGCTCCGTCGTAGCATCGGCAATGCTCACCCAGCCCACCGGCGCATGGACAAACCGACAGGCTAGTTGAATCGCCTCTTCTAGGGCAGGAATGCTGTGGTTGCTGCCAAAATTGAGGGCTGCGATCGCCGCTAGCCGCTGCTGCACCTGAACCTCTTGGCCAGTGTCTAGCAAGCGACAACAGGGCCAGCTTTGCACGGCTGCATCGCTATAGGGTAGTCCATACTCTGAGGCGATTGAAAAATCCATGGTCAGGGCTGAACAGCAGGGGATACCCGCCTAGGGTGCCCGAAATCTGGCCTGGTGGAGCATGAGGTCCAGACACTAGAGCCAATCTAGGCGAAAATCATAGAGTATTGCTGTTTTTCGCAGCTGCGTCCTGGTCGTCGTCTAAAATAACCCAAACCTGCTGAAGCAGAGGTTGCAAACCCATGCCACTAACCGCCGAAATGGCATGGATCGGCGTTTGCAGTTGGGCTTCAAACTGTTCTAGCAGATTGGCCAAGGTGTCTGGGGGCAGGGCGTCGATTTTATTCAGGGCCACGATCTGAGGGCGATCAGCGAGGTGGTGGCCATAGGCCTCTAGTTCTTGCTGAATGGTGTGGTAGTTATCGAGGGGGCGATCCGCCGTGGCATCAATCAGGTGCAACAGCAGCCGCGTCCGCTCAATGTGGCGGAGAAATTCATGGCCCAGGCCCAGCCCCCGGTGGGCTCCCTCAATTAAGCCGGGAATATCGGCAAAGACGGTGCCATCGCCCGTCGGCCGCCGCACCACCCCCAGGTTTGGGATCAGCGTTGTAAAGGGATAATCGGCAATTTTAGGACGGGCCGCCGACAGGGCCGCAATCAGGGTGGACTTGCCAGCATTGGGCAGGCCAATAATCCCCACCTCCGCTAGGAGCTTGAGTTCCAACCGCAGTCGACGCTCCTGCCCAGGCAAGCCTGGCAGAGCCTGCTCTGGGGCCCGGTTACGGTTGCTCAAAAAATGTCGGTTGCCCAGGCCCCCTTTGCCGCCCTGGGCCACACAGAGAGTTTGTTCCGGGGCGACTAAGTCGTCCAGTAACTCCCCGGTTTCGGCATCATAGACCAGGGTGCCACAGGGCACTTCTAGGACCAGATCGGCCCCGGCGGCCCCGGTCATATTTTTCGGTCCGCCCCGCTGGCCATCCTTGGCTTTAAATCGATGGGCATAGCGAAAATCCAGGAGCGTCTGCAGGCGTTCTACCGCCTTCAGGTAAACGGATCCCCCTGGCCCGCCATTACCACCGGTACGTACTTTTCTCGCCGGAAGGCGACGATGCCATCGCCGCCCTTGCCAGCCACTACTTCAATTTCGGCTTGATCAATAAATTGCATCACGGGGCCGGGGCCGCGGCTGGTCTGGATACCCCCTGGGATTGTTGCTGCAGTTGAATCAGGGCGGTGCGAATTTGCTCCGCCAGGGTGGCATCCTGGGGGTAGGCGGCCGTAATCGCATCAAACCGGTTGTTGCTCAGGCCATTGGCCTGCACAATTTGGCTGGCTTGGTTGCAATAGTCCACCACAATCGCCCGCACCCCATCCCGAAGATTGCGAGGCAGTTGGTTCAGGCTCGAGAGGGCTGTACAGCGTAAATCAATGGCGTTGATATCCTGATTGCTGTTGGCTATCAGGGCCTTCACTTCCTCGTAGGCGGCTAGGCGGAGGGCTTCCATTTCCAGCACCGACCGGGCGTAGCCCATGACCTCTTCCGGCGATACCCGGAGGCTTTGGGCCCAAGCCACCGCTCCCAACGTTAAGCGACCAAAGCCGGGCCAGGAGACCTGAAGGGGCCCCGCACCGACGGCCAGGGATGTGGAAGACACCAACAGGGCCATGATCAGCGATCGCCGCCATCGGTTCATCGATTGAGGTCTAGCCATCTGTTCCGTCATCGTTTTCAGCGATGTAAAACTTACCCAAGGTTGACCGTTGCTTCGTTGTGTTGCCATTAATGTTGCGTTGCCATTAATTATGGGTTGCCATTAATTATGGGTTGTGTTTGGGCAGAGGATGCGGATCTCGGTTGGGAGTTTATGCTCCCTTGATTCCGGGCCGGTGGCGAATTAGTTCGCCCTGGCCACTGAACTAGCAGAACCAAAAAGTTGGCACAGTTCCACTACCTTGGTTTGTAGGGTAGCCTGTTGGTCCCGCCCCAACTTTAAATCAGACTCTAATTCTAGTAGCAAAGGCAAACTTCGTTGCAGTTGGGACAAACTGATTCCGCGCACTTCCTGGCGCAGGAAGTAGAGCCGCCTCGGGTTGGCAATCTCTGCGGCGGCGGCAATCTCCGCCTCATTGTGGACCCCTTCAGCTTCCATCACCTTGAGCCATAACCACAGCCGAAACTGGCTGACCAGGGTCGCCACGATTCGCAGGGCGGGTTCATTCCGATGCAGCAAGTCCTCGACTAAGCCCAAGGCGGTGTTGGGGTCTCCCTGCTTGAGGGCGGCGGCTAGCTTCAGGCTATTTTGGGTGGAGACGGTGACCAAGGCCGCCGCAACCTGAGGAGGAATAGGGCCCTGGCCATCGGCCCAATAGAGGGCTAGTTTTTCCAGTTCCAGATGTAACTGGCGGGTGTCGCTGCCGACGGCCTCCACTAACAGGTTGATAGTCTCCGGAGCTAGGGCCACCGCCTTGGCTTTGGCCAGGGCTTCCACTCGCTGGTGTAGCAGGTCCGTCTTCCAGGGGGGAATGGTGGCAAACTCGCGAATTTCGCCATACTGCTTGAATAGCTTCCAGAACTTAGACCGTCCATCGGGCTTGTGGGGGCTGGTCAGTAACAACACCGTGGTCTCCGGCAAGTTTGCCAAGGTCCGTTCCAGTTCCGCCAGCATTTCCTCCGAACAGCGTTGGCCTAGGCCGGTGTTGGGCAGCCACACCAACCGTTGGCCCAGGCCAAAGGGGGGAGTCATGGCCTGGTTGAAGGCCTGGATGGGGCCATTCCCCAGGGTAGGGGGAATGACATCGCAGTTAAAACTGGCCCAGTCGGGATCCAGAACCCGTTGGCGCAGGTCTTGAACGGCGGTTTGCATCTGGAAGTCGTCGTCTCCCCAGAAGAAATAGGCAGGCATTGGGGTAGGGGCCTGAGGCCAAACTAGAAGAGTATGGGATGATGAAGGACCACATTCCCAAGGGAGGGAGTTGATCCGGTGGTGTGCGATGCCTAGACTGGTGCAGAGTCCTATTCTAGAAGAAAGCTTTGCCATCATAGATGGCGAATTTGGCCCCCACGCCCTGAGCCCGATGGAGTATGCGGTGGTCAGGCGGGTGATCCATAGCACCGCAGATTTTGAGTATAAGCATCTGCTCACCTTTGGCCCAGGGGCGATCGCGGCGGGCTTGGCGGCCCTCAGTCAGGGTTGCCCTATTTTGGTCGATGTATCCATGGTGCGGCAGGGGGTTATCGGTATGGTCCAGCGGACCTTTCAAAATCCCCTGTTAACTGCAGTGGCCCACGGTGCCCCCCCCGCTCCGGGCCGCACCCGTACGGAAATAGGGCTGGTGCGCGCTCTGGTCCAGGCGCCTGAGGCGATAGTGGTAGTGGGCAATGCTCCCACGGCTTTGCTGGCCCTCTGCGACCAGATTGAGGCGGGGGTCGTCCAGCCCGCCCTAGTGATTGGAGCTCCGGTGGGGTTTGTGGCCGTAGAAGCGGCTAAACGGCGGTTAGCCCAATTGCCCGTGCCGCAAATTCGGGTAGAGGGCCGCAAGGGGGGCTCAGCGGTTGCGGCCGCCATCCTCAATGCCCTGCTGGTACTGGCTTGGGAGCAACAGCCATGACCCCGATCCAGGTGGTGGGGGTGGGGTTGGATGGGGCCGCCGGGCTGGCTCCAGCTCACCTGGCCCTGGTTGAACAGGCTACGGTACTGGTGGGCAGCCCCCGTCAGCTCAGCTATTTTCCCCAGGTCAAGGCGGAAACCTGGCCCCTGGAGGATCCCAAAGCCACCCTGGAGCGGCTGCAGCAGTGGCTGCGGCAGGGGGCCGCCGGTTGGGCGGTGGTGTTAGCCTCGGGAGATCCCCTCTTTTTTGGTCTGGGGCGTTTGCTACTAGCCCACCTGCCGGCGGAGAGTCTCACCTTTCACCCCCATCTCAGTTCCATGCAACTGGCTTTTAGCCGCCTCAAGTTGCCCTGGCAAGGGGCCACCCTGATTAGTGCCCATGGCCGCTCTACCGATGAACTGGTGACTGCCCTGCGTCGAGGCGATGAGCTGATTGCGGTCCTTACCGACCCAACCCATACCCCGGCGGCCCTGGGCCGTCTGATTCTGAGTCTGCAGTTACCTAGCTCCTACCAACTGTGGGTGTGCGAAAACCTGGGCGGGGCTACGGAGACCCTTCAGGCTCTCTCCCCTAGGGCGGTGGTCGGGAGAACCTTTGCGCCCTTGAATGTGGTAGTCCTACAGCGATCGCGGCAGCCGCCTATCGTCCCAGCCCCGCTGCCCCTGCTGGGGATTCCCGATCAGGCCTTTGCCACCTTCCCCGATCGCCCTGGCCAGATCACGAAACGGGATATTCGGATTCAGGTCCTGGCGGATTTGGCCTTAGCTGACGGCCAAACCATCTGGGATGTTGGGGCCGGTACTGGTTCTGTCAGCATTGAAATTAATCGCCTATGTCCCCAGAGCCAGGTCTATGCGATCGAGAAAAGCCTGGCCGGTTTTCACCTCATCCAAACCAACCAACAACGCCTGGGCAACTCAAATTTGCACCCCGTCTACGGAACTGCCCCCCAGGTTTTAGAGAACCTACCCGACCCTGACCGGATCTTTATTGGCGGTAGTGGAGGGGCGCTCACCCCGATCCTCCAGACCTGTGCCCAGCGCCTGCGGCCCCAGGGCATCATTGTGGCTGCTGTGGCGACCCTGGAACACCTGCACCAAATGCTGGCCTGGGAAAACCCGACGGGCTCCCCATCCTCTAACCTGCTGGTGTCCATGCCAGCCTCGGACCCAGCCCGCTGGCAAGTGGACCTGCGCCAAATTCAGGTTCAGCAGGCCGTACCGGTGGGGCCGCTGACCCGCTGGCAACCCCTCACCCCCATTACCTTGGTCTCCCTCCGCCGGCCCTAGCCCAAGCCAACCGCCGCCCCCATCCCATGGGCATAGCCCCAGATACCGATGCCAGTGAGCAGGAGTAACCCCAGGGCACCCAGATCGGTGAGAGGTTGATCCGGTCGCCCTATCAGCCAGGTTGGGGCATTGGGGTCTGGCTCGGTTAAGTGCCAGGTGTCATTCAGGGCGATCGCAAAAATCCAGCCCCCATGCAGTCCCCAGGCTAGGCCCAGGGCTCCCCCAGTGGCCCAGCAGGCTAAGATCAGCACCAGGCCCATTAACCCTAGCCCAGGTAATTGGGGCACCCCAGCCGGGCCATCCCAAACCAGATGGGATAGGGCGAACACCAGGCTAGCCAGCAGCACCGTGGCGGCCCAGGGTAAGGCAGACACCATGCCGTTAATGAGGACTCCCCGAAACACCAGCTCTTCCACGCCACTAATAAACAAGGTCAAGGCTAGGAGAGCCCCTAGCAGACTCCAGGGAGGACGGCCCTGGGAGTTCTGCGGAGGGTAACTCCACCGCCGCCACCCCAGCAGCCACTGCCCCCCCAGCCACAGGGTCACTCCCAACAGGGCCACGCTGAAGCCAAGGGCCATCGCTTGCACAAAGGCCGCTGGCCCAAACAGACCATAGTCAGCCCAGGTGGTTCCTGGGCTAAAACGGCGCAGAACGTCCACAGCTATCGGAGCTACTAAGTAAAGCGGCAGTAAAAGCAACAATTTGTGATCCGGGGCCAGGGGATAGGCCCAAGGAATTTTCTTCAGCCAAAGGATGCCAGCCCCTAGGGGCAGCCACAGCAATAGCCAGCCTAAAAAAAAACAACTAAAGTCAAAAGATTTGACATTGGGATTATCCTAGGACAAATGAACCACAAAGCAGCTCGCTGTCTTCCGGTCTACTAGGCTGAATCCCAGAAGGAAAAAAGCAGTCGACCGCTTTCCTGTGGATTAGCCAACTGCTTCTAAAAATAAAAAAATAATAGCCAAGGTTAGGCAACTTAACACAGTGGGATGAACACCATCATCTTTGTTAAGCCTAGTTTACTCCTCATCAGGCTCCGGCTCAACCTGCTTAAGGTGAATATGCTTGTAACCCAGCTTAATTTCGAACTCATCACCGGACTTTAGGCCCATCTCCTGAGTGTAGGTCGAGCCAATGACAATCTGACCATTTTTATGAACGCTGACTCGGAAGGTCGGTTCACGACCGCGGCCATCTTTGCCGCTTTCAGGTTCCAGGGTAATTCCCTTCGCTTCTAACAAGGCGTCATAGAATGCGGACAGATTAACCCTGGGCTGGTTATTTTTGGTCCAGGTGTAGTAACCGCACTCCTTGGCGGTTTCTCGCTTGGTTAAATGGGAGAGCTCCTTTACCTTTTGTAGTAAGGCTTTGCCAGTGAGGGGGGTTGGTTTTTCTGCCATTGTCAGAGAAATTCCTTATGAGAAAGTACAGAGCCTTAGCAGACTCAGGCACTTGTGATAACTGTGCGAAACCTCTGTCCATGTAACAGAGGTTCAACAAACAGCAACGTACAGAACGGTCTTAATTGATCCCTTGATACTCAATCATTATAGTCATGGGGTAGAAATCTGTCACCAGAAAATTAGGGGCAATTTATGATTTTTTCCACAGTTTTATGGACCCAGTGGTAACCCTAGGATGGTAGATATCTGTCCCTAGAAGTGACGGCCTAGGCGCTTAGGATGCTGACCTGTCTAAGGGCGCTCAGCAGGGGCATTAAACTGTCATCGGGGAAGTCCCCTTTGCCCCAGGTCACCCGACTTCCCTGCGCTTCGCTATTTTTTAGGGCCGGACTAGGCCCCATGGGGAAACAGCAAAAAGAAGGCGAGGAAAAACTTTTCCCCGCCTGAGATCCGGCCTCTGAGTCGTTGGTTAAATGTTGCTACACCTTGGCCAGAAGCACCTTGCCGAGGCCGTTCAGCCGCCCTGGATGGGAGGGATTTAGCCTTCCCGGAGCTGTTCGAGCACGCTTTGATCTTCCATGGTGGAGGCATCACCGGCGATCGCTTCTCCGCTGGCCAAGTTGCGCAAAAAGCGCCGAATTATTTTGCCGGAGCGGGTTTTAGGCAGGGCATCGGCAAATTTGATCTCCCCTGGCCGGGCAATGATGCCAATTTCTTTGACCACATGGTCTTTCAACTCTTGTTTCAGGGCGTCGCTGGGGGTGTACTGACTTTCTAGGGTGACAAAGGCAAAGATATCTTCTCCTTTGATTTCATCTTTGCGACCAACCACCGCGGCTTCCGCCACCGCTGGATGGGATACCAGGGCCGACTCAATTTCCATGGTGCCTAGGCGGTGGCCAGAGACGCTAATAACGTCATCAACCCGCCCCATCACCCAAAAATAGCCGTCCTCATCCTTGCGAGCCCCATCCCCAGCAAAGTAAAGGTACTGGCCATTCTGAGGCGGAATGTGCTCCCAATAGGTGCGGCGGTAGCGCTCATCATCGCCGTAAACCGTGCGCATCATGCTGGGCCAGGGGTGTTTAATCACTAGATAGCCGCCTTCGTTGGGGGCCACCGGATGACCCTCGAGATCGACCACCTCGGCCAAAATGCCAGGAAAGGGGAGGGTCGCCGATCCGGGTTTGGTGGCAATGGCCCCGGGCAGGGGGGTAATCATAAATCCTCCGGTTTCGGTTTGCCACCAGGTATCCACAATCGGACAGCGTTCGCCGCCGATCACCTGGTGGTACCACATCCAGGCTTCTGGGTTAATCGGTTCACCGACGGTGCCCAGCAGCCGCAGCGAGGATAGGTCCCGGGCCTTAGGCAGCTCATCGCCCATTTTGATAAAGGCCCGAATGGCCGTTGGCGCGGTATAGAAAATAGTGACCCCGTATTTTTCAATCACATCCCAGAAGCAACCGGGGTTAGAGGGACGGGGCACCCCTTCATACATTAAGGTTGTGGCCCCGTTGGATAGGGGGCCGTAGACAATATAGCTGTGCCCCGTAATCCAGCCTACATCGGCGGTACACCAGTAGACATCGGTATCCTTGATGTCAAAGACCCACTTAAAGGTCGTGTGGGTATAGAGGTTGTAGCCACCGGTGGTGTGTACCACCCCCTTGGGTTTGCCCGTGGTGCCGCTGGTGTACAAAATGAACAGCATGTCTTCGGCATCCATCTCCTCCGCCGGGCAGTGGGCAGAGGCCTTGGCCTCCAGTTCATGCCACCAGTGATCGCGGTTAGGCACCATGGTGACATCGGCCTTGGTGCGCTGCACTACCAGCACATTCTCCACGGTGGGGACGCCGTCCTGGGCCAGGGCCTCATCCACCGCTTCCTTTAAGGCAATCACCTTATCCTTACGGAAGCCTCCATCGGCGGTAATCACCAGCTTGGCGGCGGCATCGTTGAGGCGATCCTTTAAGGCCTCGGCACTAAACCCGCCAAATACCACGGTGTGGGGGGCACCAATCCGGGCACAGGCCAGCATGGCAATGGCTGCTTCCGGGATCATGGGCATGTAGATGCCGACACGATCGCCCTTTTTGACCCCCAGCTGTTTGAGCACATTAGCAATTTTGCAAACTTCTCGGTGGAGTTGGGCATAGGTGAGCGTCCGACTATCCCCCGGTTCACCTTCCCAGATCAGAGCCGCTTTATTTCGTCGCCAGGTGGTGAGATGGCGGTCCAGGCAGTTGTAGGAAATATTCAGTTTGCCACCCACAAACCACTTCACAAAAGGAGGCTGCCAGTCCAGGGCAGTCTGCCAGGGTTTAAACCAGTGCAGTTCCTGGCTGGCCAGGTCAGCCCAAAACTGAGCGGGGTTGGCGGCGGCCTTGGCGGCCAGGGTCTGATAGGCCTCGAGGCTATTGATCACCGATCCCTGGGTAAAGTCGGCTGGGGGCGGAAATAGGCGGGGCTCATGGAGGACCGATTCGATTGTGGGGGAAGCCATAAAGTTGCTAAACCTCTTTCAACACAGACAAACCATTCAGGCAGGGCTTACCGCTGGTCTAGAACTGGATTGAGGCCATTGATGCCATCAACCTACCCTTGACCCCGGCCATTGTGCCCCTGGATTCCCTTTGAAAACCATACGTTTTCTAGGGGGCCTTTGCACAGCCCGTACACCTTCTTTAAGGTTTTTGAGTGGCTCAGCCCGCCCTTTTGACTGGCAGAGAATACTTTATAGAGTGGAGATCAGGGCGGAATGAAGGACATCATTGGACCTTTCCATTTCCCCCCGGTGGAGTTGGGGTTAAGGTAATGGGGACAGGCGTGCCCCCTCCCCCTGGTGATGCCCATGACACCGGCCCTGCTGCCCTCTTCCCCGCTGCGGTTACGGCGATCGCTGCTGAGCCTTTTGGCCGTTGCCCTGGGCTACTTTGTGTTAGCCAAACTTAGCTTTCGGATGCCTCTGCAGGCGGTGCAAGTATTACCCCTTTGGCCGCCCTCGGGCTATAGCCAGAGCGTGCTGCTGTGGGGAGGACCGACCCTAGCCCCTGGGATTACCCTGGGTTCCCTCTGGCAAACCGCCACCTCCCCACACCCCCACCTCCTCAGAGACCTTTTAGCCGCGCTCAACAATACCCTGCAACCCTGGCTGGGGCTGTGGCTACTGAACCGGGTTGGCTTTAATGCTCAGTTAAAGCGCCTCACCGATGTGGGTGCCTTAATTGGCTTGGCCGCAGTAGTGCCGGCCACCCTGAGTGCCACCCTAGGTGTCACCCTGTGCTGTTTAACCCAAGCAACGGCCTGGGCCACCTTCAGCGCGGCCTGGTTTAACTGGTGGATTGGTAACGTTACCGGCGTGATTGTCCTAACCCCCCTGTTGATTACCTGGCGGCAGGGGGTGCGGCGCTGCCGCCAATTCTATGCGCCGCCCCTGATTCTGCTTTGGGTAGGGATACTGATCGCCTTGAGCTGGTTTATCTTTTGCGACCCTCTGCGTAGGCAGATCGCTCCCTACCCTTTGGAATACCTGCCTTTTCCATTGGTTCTATGGGCTGCCCTGCGACTGGGGCCCTGGGGGGCAGCCTTGGGCACTGCGGTGGTCACGGGGCTGGCCACCTGGGGCATTATCCAGGGTATGGGCCCTTTTCTGGCTTCTACCCATGATCCAGTGCTGGCGGTGCTGTCCCTACAGGCCTATATCTGCATTTTGGCCTTTACCGCTTTAATTTTGGCCGGGGTCGTGGCTGAACGAGAGGCGGCCAAGGCCGCTTTACAAGTGGAAAAGGAAAAGTCTGAGCAGCTTTTACTGAATATCTTGCCCCTGCCCATTGCCACTCGTCTGAAGGAGGATCGCACCACCATTGCCGACCACTTTGCTGAAGTCACCGTCCTCTTTGCCGATATTGTGGAGTTTACTCAAATCTCTAAGGATCTCAGCGCCCAGGAGTTGGTGGTGCTCCTGAACGAAATTTTTTCAGAGTTTGACCAACTGGCGGAACTCCATCGCCTGGAGAAAATTAAAACCATCGGGGATGCCTACATGGCGGTCGGGGGCATTCCCGACGAGCGCGATGATCATGCCCAGGCCATTGCTGACATGGCTTTGGATATGCAGGCGGTAGTGCAGGCCTTTAGCGATCGCAGCCACCTACCCTTTCGCCTCCGCATTGGCCTCAACACTGGGCCGGTTGTGGCTGGTGTCATAGGCACAAAAAAGTTTATCTACGATTTGTGGGGGGACACGGTAAATACAGCCAGCCGCATGGAATCCTTCGGCATCCCAGAACGCATTCAGGTGACCGAGACCACCTACAACGTTCTGAAAAAAGACTATGACTTTGAGCCCAGGGGAGAAATCTGGGTGAAGGGGAAGGGAGCCATGCGTACCTTCTTTCTCAAGGGCAAACGCCCAGGCACGACCCCACCCTGAATTCGGATGAGTTTTGAGCCAGGTTGCCCTCCTTGCTACCCTTAGTGATCAGGGGTGAGGAGCCCACAGGCCAGAGGCACCTAGGGCAGAAACCGATCCAAGGCCGCTTTGAGCTCAGCGATTTCATCATCAATATTGCCGACCTCAGCGGCGCGGCTAATGCATTCGGTCAGATGTTCATCCAAAATAATTCGAGCCACCCGGTCTAGGGCCCCTCGCACGGCGGCAATCTGAACCAATACATCGGGGCAGGGGCGACTTTCCTGCACCATGGTTTTAATGCCGCGGATGTGGCCCTCTATGCGGGACAGACGGTTGACAATGCGCCGCAGCGATTCAGCATCATGCACATGGGGATGCAGATCTCTACCACTATCCGCTGTGATAGGTACCTCGTGCAGGGAGGAATGAAAGTGGGAATGAGGTTCGTGCAAGGGTTCAGCGGGTGAAAAACACTAAAGTATTGAAGATGAGATGATTGAGGATGAGCCAGAAGACTATGGCCTTACTATAGCCAAAGTCCCTGGGAAAAGCTCAGCCGCATCAAGACCCCCCCTAACTCTGGCCATCCGCCCCCCACTTAGACAAGTTCTAGGGCACTGGCGTTACGAGGCTCACTTTCCCCTATTGGGGCGCCTGGAAACCCGAAAGCGTGGCTAAGTCTTCCAGAGATTTCACCCCAGGCAGCAACTGACCGTTAATTTCCCAGCTTGGGTAGCCCTGCACCCCTTTGGCTTTACAGAGCTCAGGTTGGGCCTGGGGACCATCGGCGGCGCACTCAACGTAGGTAATTTGATTGACCGCCTCTCCAAACATGGCCTTTTGGTCAGCGCAGTGGGGGCACCAATAGGCTCCGTACATGACACTCCCTGACTGAGTCAAATGTTGGGCCAGTTGGGCTTCATAACTGGCGGTTGCAACTGACTGCGTTTGGGAGGGACTGCATCCCCAGGTCAAAGCGGCCGCCAAGGCCAAAGCGCTAGTGCCTAGGGGGAATTTCCCCCGTTTAATCCACCCTTGCACCGCGGGGTGTTTCCCAGCTGAACTCTGAGCCATGACCTATCTTTCCATCAGTTAGCCCCCCTACTATAGCGTCATCGGCCCGGCCTGGGGGCTCTGTTCCCTGGGGGCATGGGTCTAGCAGAAGACAACGAAGGTAGCCATGCCCAGGAGACCTGGCCAGACTAAAAATCCTGGCTCAGGGCTGGAGGAGTTGGGGGCTGGGGCACCTGGGCATCCAGCACATCCCCCCCCACCAGGCCGTTGTAGATGGTAATCACCTGGGGTGGAGTCGAATCAGCCGGGTAAATCAGGTCCACTTCCAAATCTTGACGGGCCTCGGCGGGAATAGTCAGCCGTAACAGCGAGGTACCCTCTTGACCGCGCCGTTGGACCAGATGCACGTAGTGGGTTTGATCGATACCCATGCGGTTTTTAAACTTCATCCGCACCGTACCCCGAAAGAACACCCGATTTTCCGGCGGCCGACGAAACCGTAAGCCATTGGCCAGGGTTTCATCCTTCATAGGGGTCTGGAAGTGCAGGCTAATGGTTTGGGCGGTGCCGGTATTGTTAAAGAGGGGCAACTTCAGGCTATAGCGCACCCCGTAGTTGCCGTGGGCCCGGAAAGCGGTGTCTGGATAGCGAGCCACCATGGGAGCGCTTTGGATCTGACCAGTACCAAAGGTATTGCGATCTACAGAGCTAATCACGTAGGAAATCGAGTTTCCTGGCGAGGGTAGGGTTAGTACATCGGCATTGGGGGCATCGGTTAGGGTCGCTTTCCAGGCCGACCCCTTGGCTACCCCGGCGACTCGACCATAATAAAACCGACCAAACCGATAGGTCTGGGGATCGGAGGGGGGAATATCACGGGGGCCAGCCAGTCTGCCCTGTTTGAGAATCCGAATCCAATCGGCTAGAGTTGGCACTCGCTCATCACCGGTGGCCGTTCTATCCGCATACTTGGCCAGGCTGGCCACATGGACTGGGCCGCTGCTGGTCAGGTACATCATGGCGGTGCGGCCATTGCTGGGAATGGGGCGCTCCACCGGTGGGGGCGGCGGAGCTGGTGTTCCATTTTCTGCGGTTTCTAGGGTTAGCAACTGGGCCTCTGCGGCGGCGACGGTGACAGGGCGCACCTGGGGTTTGGGAATCACCGCCCCCTGGGGATAGCTGCCATTCACCGGCACCGTTAGCTGCCTCAGGGGAATGGGCGTATTCATCAGCAGATGGACATGGCCAGGGGGAATGGTAATGGTGCGCGGCCAATGGGCTTGGGAAACCCCCCGCAGCATATCCGTAGCGGTGCGGCTGCCTGGCCCTGCGAAGACGGTGCCGTTGCTGTTCAAACGAGACTCAGGTAGGTCGACAAAGGGGGCTTCCTGGCTGAGGTAACTCACCCCCTGGTTAATCGTGATTTCCACCGGCTCCGTACCTGGGTTGTAGACCACTACCCCCATAAATAGGGTACGGCGATCGTCGGGGTCTAAGCCACGGGCGATGTGGTGGGCAAAAATGTCAAAGCGACCATTAAACGCGAAGTTGAGGTGGGCTTCTGGGGTGGCCATACCCGTGGGGGGGAAGGTGGATAGCAGAATCCCTTCCTGCTGCACCACTTCGGGGCTATTGCTATTAAACACCGGGACCTCATCCAGGCTGCCCGGCAACGGCCTAACCTCCTGCTGGCGAATGACCTCCGCATAGGTGCCATCCCGGGAAAGAATGACCGTTTCCGATGGCCTTAACGCGTTAACCTCTGGCTGGGGAGCCTGCGCAATGAGAGGAGACAGCGAAAAAGCGACTAACGCACTCAGCATGGCGACCTACGAAACAATGGAACTGGACACAACTCAGTTTGCCCGTGGTGGGGTAAACCTAGCGTGGTAGACCAAACCCTTGGTATGGAATAGTTTTCGACTAAAGATTAGCCCCATACAAGATACCACCTCAGGGGACTCCCCATTTCAGGGCGGGTTTGGAGAAATCACCGAATCTTCACCGATTAGGCAAAATACCGTTGTCCTTCAACTGGGTTTAGACCCATTGATAGTAATCGTTGTTCCCCGGCTCTGATGGCTTCACTTAGGCTTGCTTCCGATGTGGCCCCATCTGCAAAAAGAGTTTTTGCGCTTCCACAGCCCACAGCCCTAGGGTGCTGATGGCCAAACAAAGGATGAGTTCTAGGTTAGATAGGGCCTGGGTGTGAAATACCCCCTGCAGCCAGGGCAGATAAATGACCGCCAACTGCAGCGCCAGGGTGACGACCACGGCCCAGAGCATCGGCGGATTGGTAAAAAAGCGGGGGCTAAACAGGGAATCCCGCTCGGAGCGCATGGCCAGAGCCAGGCTCATGCGGGAGAAGGCCAGGGTGGAAAACACCATGGTTTGCCAATGGTCCCAGCCTTGACGCCAAAAGTAGTAGCCGGCCAGTAAAAACACAGTACCCATTAAGGACCCAATCCAGATAATGT
>DVEE01000172.1 GCA_015295885.1 Leptolyngbyaceae cyanobacterium M65_K2018_010 | reverse complement strand
GGGGAGGTGGTCTGCCGCTACGGTACCAGCCAGGGCTACGAGCCCCTGGTTGAGGCAATTCGCAATGACTTTAACCAGCGCTACGGGCTGCGGCTGACCGATCGCCATATTCTGATTACGCCGGGCAGCCAGGCCCTGTATTTTTTTGCCGCCAATGCCCTGGGGGGCTACACCCGCGAGGGCCAAATGAAAACCATGGTGTTGCCCCTCAGCCCTGACTATACGGGGTACGGGGGAATTTCCCTGGCCCCTGAGGCGGTGCGGGCCTGCCGACCGACCCTAGAGGTGGATGCCGCGGGTCACCGGTTTAAGTATCGGCCTGACTTTAGTCAGCTCGACATCAATGGGCAGACGGGGTTTGTGCTGTTCTCCCGCCCCTGCAATCCGACCGGGAACGTGCTGAGCGATCGCGAAGTGGGGCAAATCGCTGAACTGGCCGCGGCCCATCGGGTGCCAGTGCTGATCGATTCGGCCTATGCCCCGCCCTTTCCGGCCTTGAACTTTACGGCCATGACCCCGGTGTTTGGCGAAAACATCCTGCACTGTATGAGTCTCTCTAAGGCGGGCCTGCCCGGCGAGCGGTTGGGGGTGGCCATTGGCGACCCAGCCCTGATTGAGGTGCTGGAGTGTTTTCAAACCAATTTTTGCATTCACTCCTCCCGCTATGGACAGGCGATCGCCGCTCGGGCGATTGCCTCGGGAGAACTGGCCCGGCTGGCGGAGCAGGTGATTCGTCCCTACTATCAAGATAAATTTGCGGTGCTCGCAGATGCCCTGGATCGGGCCATGCCCCAAACCGTCCCCTGGTACCTGCACCGGGGCGAAGGGGCCATCTTTGCCTGGCTGTGGTTCGACCAATTGCCCATTACCGATGCCGAACTCTACCAGGGGCTCAAACACCAGGGTGTAATTGTGGTGCCGGGGCATCCCTTTTTCCCGGGGCTGCGGGAAGACTGGCCCCATACCCGCCAATGTCTGCGTCTGAGCCTCACCGCCGGGGCCGCAGACCTGATCGCCGCCGCCCAGCGGCTCGGGCATTGGGTGGATGCCCTCTACCAATCCCAACAACCCCTGGCAGCCGCGACCCCAGTAGTCACCGTCTAGGCTGTGATGGAGACTGCCGATTGGATTGAAATTGGCCGGATTGTGGCAGCTCAGGGGTTAAAGGGCGAAGTCCGGGTTTACCCCAGCAGCGACTTTCCAGAGCGGTTCCTAGAGCCAGGCCGCCGTTGGCTACGCCGCCTCAATGCTCCGCAGCCGCAGCCGGTCGACCTGGTGCGGGGTCGGTGGTTAGAGGGTAAGGGGCTTTACGTGGTGCAGTTGGAAGGGATTAGCGATCGCACCCAGGCCGAGACCCTGCGCGGCGCCACCCTGCTGGTACCCGCCAGCGAGCGCCCGACCCTGGCGGCGGATGAGTTTTACGTAGCCGATTTGATCGGGCTGCGGGTACTGCTGCAGGCCAATGGCCAGGAGATTGGCCGGGTCAGCGACTTTTTTGAAGCCGGTAACGACCTGCTGGAGGTCACCCTGACTGCCCCGGCAGGGGAGCCAGGGGAGGGCCAGAATATTTCCACCCCCCGCCGGGTTCTAGTGCCCTTTGTACCGGCGATCGTCCCCACCGTGGACCTGACCCAGGGAGTGATCTATGTAGACCCTCCCAGGGGGTTACTGGAAGCCTAAAAAAAAGCGCTGCAATGCAGCGCCTGGGATTTCCTGAGGAGGAATTGGCTGGGATCGGCGGGAAGAACCTAGGACGCCGATGTCGTAGAGTCATCTACAGGGGGTTCGAGGTCATCCAGCACTTCAATGGTCAACGGTTCGTTGGGGCCAGGCTGAGTCATCCGGCTGTAGGCCAAATTCACCAGCGATCGTAAGCCTCTGACCAAGGGCTGAAAGGGACGATAGCGCAGGCCGTACTCCTGGTCCATGTCCTGATCAAAGCGATCCATTTGGGTTTGCAACCGGGCCAGCAGGGTTTGGGCCCAATCCAGCTTGCGATCGTTAGCCAGGGCCAGGAACTCGGCCAAGATTTCCGCCCAGGTTGGGGGGTGAGGGTTTGGGCTCTCGGCCTGGGCCGCATCCCCTGGGTCCTCCTCCGGCTGTACCTCTGGCTGTACCTCCGGATCTACTCCAAGGGTGTCGGCAGCGGCTTCCTTGGCCTTGAGTTGGGCAATCATCTCCGCCAGGGACTGGCGACCCAGGGCTTCAATTTCCGTGGAACCCTCTTTGAGCTCAGTCAAGGTCTCAGTCGCAGCGGATTTAACAATTTCGCGAATGCGTTCGAACCGTTGGCCACCCTGATTTTGGGCCTTTTCCCATTCGGTTTTTACTTTTTCCTGCAAAGTTTGAGTCATGATGGGGCACATCCTTACTGAATGAACGAAACCACTAACCAGCAAAATCAATCCCGGGGGTGGGGCTAGCCCCTCAACGTGGCCTGAAAGATTAGCCTGAAAGAACAGCCCCACCCGGAGCGGCTTACCCGACTACGAAAGCCTCTACCTCAATCGCATCGTCACCCTCTACAGCGGTCGTCGCTGGGGTGGCCGCCCTAGCGGCACGCAGGTTGCGTTTGCGATCGATCAAAATTTGGCTGACTTCAGTAATCGCAATGGTGGCCAGCAAGCCATCATCAATCCAACCTAAAACGGGGAACATATCGGGGGAAATGTCGATGGGACTGACCAGGTATGCCAGGGTTCCCAGGAGGACAATCCAGCGATATTTAGAGTTCCGCACTAACTGCCGATACCAATTCATAATGGTTTGACCTAAGAGACCCTTTTTCATGGTCATCTCCCTTGCGTTGACATCCCTATCATGTCAAAGCTCAGGGATTTGCACAGGTGTGGCTTTCCCTGGAAAGAGCAGGGTTTTTACACCGAATCAACCGTATCCAAACAGCCCCACCTCTTCACCCCCTCGCCCCTCGCGAAGTATGATGTGGCAGATTCCCCTGCACCCCCCATTCTATGGCTGCTCAACTGCGCATTTACGTTCCGCCCCATCCCCTGGTGAAGCATTGGTTGGCTGTAGCCCGCGATGCCGATACCCCCTCGCCCCTGTTTCGGTCGGCCATGGAGGAATTGGGCCGGTGGCTAACCTACGAGGCCATTCGTGAGTGGCTACCCACCATTGATACGACCGTGAATACCCCCCTGGGGCCCTGTGCGGCGACCTTTATTAATCCCGATGTGCCCACCATGATTGTGCCGATCCTGCGGGCAGGGCTGGGCCTAATGCCGGGCATCCAGGCCCTGTTACCCCTGGCCTCGGTTTACCATGTGGGCTTTGTGAGGGATGAAGAAACCCTGGAAGCCAGTTGCTACCTGAATAAACTGCCCGGTAGCCTGGATCCTCAAACCCGGGTGATCATCAGTGAACCGATGTTGGCCACCGGCGGCACCATCATGGCCATGATGGCGGAACTGACCAGTCGGGGAATTGACCCAGCGGCGGTGCGGGTGATTTCGATTTTGGCTTCGCCACCGGCCTTACAAAAACTCGCCGAGGCCTACCCCACCCTGACCGTTTATGCGGCGGCGATTGATGAAGTGGTGAATGAAAAGGGGTTTATTGTGCCTGGCTTAGGCGATGCTGGCGATCGCACCTTCGGCACCTAAACATCCCAGGCGACTTGGGTTGCTCTACACTAGGATTAGATTTTCAACTCTTTGAGTCATGAGTCAGCAAGGCGGTTTTGTCGGTGGTTTTTTACTGGGCACCCTGGTGGGCGGGGCCTTGGGCGGCGTCATTGGAGCCCTGGCAGCCTCACGCCTGCAAACTAACCCACAGGCCAAGCGCCTGCAGGGAGACACCCCCTTGGCCTTTGGGGAATTTGGCGAGATGAGCGAAGAAAACATGGAAGCCGCTCGCCAAGGGTTAGAGGCCAAGATTGCCCAACTGAACGACGCCATTGACGAGGTGCGGCAGCAACTGGGTGGCATTAACGGCTACGCCGATTCCCCCTGGGAGCACTCCTCCAGGATGGATTCTTAGCCAGCCCCTACCCTGCCCGTTCTTTGCTTGGGCTGTAGTCTAGCTGGCCGCTCAGCCCCTCTGCTAAGCAATCCGTTACACTAACTGACAGTAAACGGTTATCCATGTATTGTTGGAAACGACTAGCGCTGAGGTTCCCAAATGAGCATATTGGTCCAAACCCTCTCAACTTTTCTATCGATCTACACAATTCTGCTAATTATTCGCATCCTGCTGAGCTGGTTTCCCAATGTCGATTGGTTTAGCCCTCCCTTTTCGGTCCTCAGCCAACTGACCGATCCCTACCTCAACATTTTCCGTTCTATCATCCCTCCCCTTGGCGGCATCGATTTTTCGCCCATTCTGGCCTTTCTACTGTTGTCCTTCCTCCGCCAAGGGATTGTAGCCATGGCCATGGCCGCCACCTCTTCCTACGCCTACTTTTAGGACTGCCCCTGAGCTGATTCCCTGCCCCCTCTCCAGCCAGGGGGATTTTTTTGGCAATTTTTGGTCCAGTCGGGCTCCCTCAACCCTCGTCCAGTAGCCCCAGGCCACCCCAGGGGTCAGCGGTTGCAACAACAACATCTCCATACCCAGGGGGTTTGGGTCTATTAATTTTGCGGGTTAAGTCGATTGGCCAGGAGAGCTACAACAATCATGGGCAAGGAGACCCCAATACAAATCAACCACTGGTTGAGGTTGAGCGGAGCCGTAGAAAAGAGAAAATTCATCACCTCGACCTGACTAAAAATAACCTGAAAAACGATGGTGACTAGAATGCCATAGCCAATCGCCGAGGCATCTCCTAGGGGAACCCGTAGCCCTTGCATGCGAGCCACTAGAGACGCCCAAAACTGGCTCATGCTCAGCAGGTAGATAATCCGCCCAGACACCAAGGCCTGAATAGCCATGGTGCGAGCCAGGGGAATATCGCCAGTAGTGCGCCGAATCCATTCGAAAACCCCGAAGATCAAAATCCAGTTGAAGACGGAAATGAGCGCAATACGCTTGAGTAAGTTCTTCGACAAAAGAGGCGCATTCGGGTCGCGGGGTGGGCGATTCATTAAATCATGGGACTTAGGTTCAAAGGCTAGGGGCACGGTCATGGCAATGGAGTTCACCATATTGAGCCATAGCACCTGGAGGGAGAGGATCGGCAGCACATCCCCACGTCCTATCAACACGCTCAGCAAAATGGTCATGGATTCCCCCCCGTTCACCGGCAAAATGAAGGCGATGGCTTTCATCAGGTTGCGAAATACATTGCGTCCTTCTTCTACGGCTGCCTTAATGGAGGCAAAGTTATCGTCGGTGAGAATCATGTCGGCGGCTTCCTTGGCCACCTCGGTGCCGGCCTTGCCCATAGCTATGCCAATATCGGCCTGTTTAAGGGCCGGGGCATCGTTCACACCGTCGCCGGTCATAGCCACAATATGGCCCTTGGATTGCAGCGCTTCTACCAGACGCAGCTTTTGTTCCGGGGCCACTCGCGCAAACACCGAACCCTGCTGAACCGCGTTCGTCAGTTCGGTCTGATCCATTTGCCCTAGTTCCTGGCCGGTGTAGGCGATTACCGATTCCGTGGGGCTCAGGCCCATGCGATCGGCGATGGCCGCCGCCGTGACCTTGTGGTCGCCGGTGATCATCTTGACCTCAATGCCTGCGGACTGGCAGGCCTCCACCGCCCGAATAGCCTCGGCCCTGGGCGGATCGATCATGCCCTGCAGGCCCAAAAATACCATGCCCTGGAGGTCTTTGTGGTCGATGTGGTGTCCGTGGAACCCTTTGCCCGCGAAAGCGAGCACCCGTAACCCCCGGGAGGCCATGCGCTCGGCCTGAAGCAGGATATGGTCGCGATTAATCGGCTCGGTGTCTGCCGCTACGGTAAGGGTGCGATCGCAGCTATTGACCACCGCCTCTACGGAGCCTTTGATCAGCAGCCATTGCCCTTCGATGTCCTGCTGGTGCAGGGTGGCCATGTACTGAAATTCCGACTCAAAGGGAATGCTGTCGATGCGGGGGTAGCTGTGGTTCAGATCCTCGCGATCGAAGCCAGCTTTGTAGGCGGCGACCAGGAGCGCCCCCTCCGTGGGGTCACCCACCACGCTCCAGTGGTGATCATCCGGTTCCAGGTCCGAGTCATTGCAGAGCATCCCCGCCATTAGACATTGGCGCAGGGGAGGTGACATCGTTGCCAGGGAAACCGGGTTATCTTCTCCATCCCGCAGTTCACCATGGGGGTTGTAGCCTTCGCCCGTGAGGTCGTAGTGATGATCGCCAGCGTAAATACTCTGGACCGTCATCTGGTTTTCAGTCAAGGTGCCGGTTTTGTCTGAACAGATCACCGTGGCGCTGCCCAGGGTCTCTACCGCGGGGAGCTTACGAACAATGGCGTTGCGCCGGGCCATCCGAGATACCCCAATGGCCAGGGTAATCGTCACCACGGCTGGCAGGCCTTCGGGGATGGCACTCACGGCCAGGGCGACGGCGGCCTCAAACATTTCAATGGGCGAATTACCCCAGCCCCAACCCACGGCAAAGGTAAAGGCCGCTACGGCCAGAATGGCGTAGAGGAGGGTCCTGCTGAACCGATCGAATTTGCGAGTCAGCGGCGTGACCAGGGTGCCGCCCGCTTCCATCAGTTTAGAAATGCGACCGGTTTCCGTATTCAGACCGGTTTCAACCACCACCCCTTCGCCCTGGCCAAAGGTTACAAAACTGCCGGCGTAGGCCATATTGTGGCGATCGGCTAGGGGCGTCTGTTCTGGCAAGGAAGGCAGTTCAGGTTGCTTTTCCACCGCA
>DVEE01000145.1 GCA_015295885.1 Leptolyngbyaceae cyanobacterium M65_K2018_010 | reverse complement strand
GCCACCATCTCAAGATGGCCGCGAGCGATCGCCCTAGGCAATCTCCACGGTTTTACTCCAGCGGGCAGCAGGCCGGGCGAATCAGCCGCACCCAGCCCCCACTGCCCCCTAACTCTGAAACCTGGTTTTACCATGCCCTAGGCATCATCGAGGACGGCAATACCTGGCAACTCTTTGCCTTCCAGCAGTTCCAGGCTGGCCCCGCCGCCGGTGGAAATGTGGCTCATTTTGTCCGCCACGCCCACTTTTTCCACCGCCGCCACCGAGTCCCCGCCGCCGATAATCGTGGTCACGCCCTGACCGGTGAGTTCCGCTAGCGTCAATGCTCACGGTTTGGGCGTTGGCATCGGCGGCGAAGTTGTCAGCCACTACCACATCGGTGGGCAGGAGCAAATCAACACCCCGCTCCTTGGCCTTGGCCTCTAGGGCTTGGGCCAACTCGAGCTTGTCCTCTTCCACCAGAGACTTGCCTACACTGAGGCCCCGGGCTTTGTAAAAAGTGAAGATCATGCCACCGCCGATCAGTAGCTTGTCCACCTTCTCCAGCAGGGTCTCGATCACACCGATTTTGCTGGATACCTTAGAGCCGCCAATGATGGCCGCCAAGGGCCGTTGGGGGTTTTCAATGGCCGCTTGCAGGTACTGTAGCTCCTTCTCAATCAGGTAGCCAGCTACCGAGGGACTGAGATACGCCGTTACCCCAGCGGTCGAGGCGTGGGCACGGTGGGCCGTCCCAAAGGCATCGTTCACGTAGAGATCGGCATTGGCCGCCAACTGCTTGGCAAACTCAGGATCGTTGGCCTCTTCGCCGGCGTAGAACCGTACATTTTCCAGCAGGGCGACTTGACCATTGGCCAGGCCATTCACGGCGGCGGCGACGGCCTCGCCAATGCAATCGTCGCACTTAATCACCGGCTGGCCCAACAGTTCCTCCAGACGCTTCGCCACGGGGGTGAGGCGCATACTCTCAACCACCTGGGCCTTAGGACGACCGAAGTGGCTGGTCAAAATCACCTTGGCGCCCTTGCTAGTCAGGTCTTGGATGGTCGGTAGGGCCGCCCGAATGCGCGTATCGTCCGTGATGTTGCCCTGATCATCCAGGGGAACGTTAAAGTCGGCTCGCACCAGCACCCGCTTGCCAGCTAAGTCGGCTGCCGTCAAGCTTGCCACAGATTTTTTGACCACAGCGATAAACCTCCCTAAAACTGCTTAAGACATTATGTTTATTACGTTATGCGGAGCTTCGACAAAAGCAGGCGGAAGCTTGACTAAGGTAGAACTTAGAGAGCTAGGACTGCCCGACCAAGGCCCTGGGCCTGTCGTAATGGTCTGTCGTAATATTTACCTATCGACGCCCTCATTTTACCGGAGTCCGAGTTCCCTTTGATCTGCCATGGTGAACTGCCATGTTTAAGACTGTTCTATTCCCCATTGACATGAGTTCCGAGGCTCAACAGGCAGCCCCCAAGGTGGTTGAACTGGTGAAACTCCACCATAGCCGCCTGGTTCTATTGTCTGTCGTCGAGCCTTCGGCCCCTGAGGCACCCCAGTCGGCGGCACAATCTTCCCCCGAAGCCGTTGCCCAGCTACTGGGCAACGCCAAAGACCTGTTTGCCTCCCAGGGAATTGACGCTGATGTCATCGAGCGCGAAGGTCAACCTGCCTTTGTGATTTGTGATGTGGCCGACGAGCTGAATGCCGACCTGATCGTCATGGGCTGTCGCGGGGTTGGGCTGATTGAAGAAGTGCAGGAGGAAAGTGTGACCGTACGGGTGATTAACCTGTCGCCCTGCCCGGTGTTGATCGTGCCCTAGGGAAACGAGGCTGGCAAAAGGAGAGGGTGAACCTCAGTTAGGTTTAGGAAAAAACTTCCCTAAACCGAGTTCTTGGCGAACGGTGTGGAGAGGCGTGGACCAGTGGGCTTCAACCGGGTAGGCGATCGCAGGTTTTCCCCGGTATCCCATCCAAAATCCTCGCCAGAGAGCACGGAGGAGCGGTACGGTCCACAGGGGATTGGTCAGACTGAGGGGCACAAAGGACAGCACAAAGACATTGAGTACATCGCGGTACTGCACCAGGGTGTAGGCAGCTACCCCAAACTCCCCAATCGGCGAAGCATCAAAGCCGGTAAAGAGGTGATAGAGGTCATGGCTGATGGCCATGCGCTGGCGCAACCAGTGGTCACCGGGCTCGCCCGTCATAAAGGTTTCGGGGTCAAAGCCCTGCTTTAACATGTGGCGGGCGTAGGCTCCGCCCAGGGTATCAGCGGGTAGTTGCACCAGGGCGTTTAGATCAACCGCAATGGTACGACCGACCAGATGGGCAGCCTGCTGGGCTAGCCGCCGCTCGACCCACACCTGCCAGCGGCTGTGGCGCCCAGCGGCCAGAATGTGACGAATACCCTGGGCTGGATCGACCAGAAAGGCTCGGTAAGCCGCCCGCAGTTCAGCCCAGTTCAGCCCCTGAAGAGGAAAGCCCAGTCCCCGAGGCAGCTTAGACATCCGTAAAACCTTGCTGTTCATAAGAGGGTCTCCATTGCGTCAGGTCAGTGATGGATGGATAGATGGGATCGCGAGGATCCTGGTTCAGCAGGCAACCCCCATGCCTAGAACCGGCATAATGGAGATGCACCTGAATGAATATGCAACTTTTTGCATTTACAAAACGCATTGTATATACATTTTTGTGAATAGTCAACTATTTGCATATTCGCTTCTGTGAATTGGTTATATTCCGATGGCCCTATCCCACGCAATACTCTCTGCCCTGACCGAACGACCCTGCAGTGGCTACGACTTGGCCAAACAGTTTGATGGTTCGGTGGGTTTCTTTTGGCATGCCAGCCACCAGCAGATTTACCGAGAGCTGACCAAGCTAGAGCAGCAAGGATTGGTCACCGCTGAGGCCGTACCCCAGGAGGGTCGCCCCGACAAAAAGCTGTACCAGGTAACTGAGGCTGGCCAAGCCCTGCTGCGGGATTGGATCGCCCAGCCCTCCAAGGGCTCGCCCCTGAAAGACGAACTGCTAGTGAAGCTATTTGTGGGCTATCTGGTGCCGCCCGAAACCGCGATCGCCATGCTCCAGCAGGAGCGCTCCCACCATGCCGCCACCCTGGAGGAGTACCAAGCCATTGAGCAAAGATACTTTGCCAAGCCAGCCGCGATGACCCCGGCAGGCCAGTTTCAGTACATCACCCTGCGCAATGGCATTCACTACGAAACCGCCTGGCTTACCTGGTGCGATGAAACCCTAGCCACGTTAAGGAGCATGAACCAGGGGCAGGGGGAGTGATAAGGTGGGCAAGTTACCCAAGTTTTCCCTCACCCCCCAGACTCAAACCTGCATTGGTCAATCCTTTCCCTAGCCATCGCGCCTCCTTGTTCCCATGTCCACCCCCGACATTCAGTGGTATCCCGGCCATATCGCCAAGGCAGAAAAGGCCCTGGTGGACCAGCTCAGTCGGGTGGACGTGGTGCTGGAGGTGCGGGATGCACGGATTCCCCTAGCGACTCGCCATCCCAGCCTGGAGCGCTGGGTAGGTGAGAAGGGACGGGTGTTGGTGCTGAACCGGGTGGATATGATTTCCGAGGCCGCTCGGCAGGCCTGGGAAACCTGGTTTCGTCAGCAGGGGGAAGTTCCCTTTTTCACCAATGCCCAGCAGGGGCAGGGGGTAAAGGCGGTCGCCAAAGCCGCCCAGGGGGCGGGCGACTCGGTAAACCAACGGCGTCAGGCTCGCGGCATGAAACCTCGCCCGATTCGAGCGGTGGTGATTGGTTTTCCCAATGTGGGTAAATCGGCCTTGATTAATCGTCTGCTGAATCGCAAGGTGGTAGCCAGCGCCCGTCGGGCCGGAGTCACCCGGCAACTGCGGTGGATTCGATTAGCCGGGAATCTGGATTTACTAGATGCCCCCGGGGTGATTCCTTCCCGCCTAGAAGATCAGGCAGCGGCCCTAAAACTGGCCATCTGTGATGACATTGGTGAGGCCGCCTACGACACCCAGCGCACCGCCGCGGCGTTTCTGGACTTGCTGAAAGCATTGCAACCCTACACCCAAGACCCCTATGCGCCGACTTTCCAGGATCGTTACGGCCTCAACTTAAACGACTACACGGGCGAGGAGTTTGTGGCCCACCTGGCTGAACAAAAATTTCAGGACGACAGGGAACGCACCGCCCAGCGGATTCTCAACGACTTTCGGACCGGCTTACTCGGTCCCTGGGGGTTGGAATGGCCCCCCAGGGGCGGGACTATTTCAGACTGAAGGTGACCGACACCACGGCGGTAATATCTTTGTCGATGGAGCTGGTGTCGTAGATGCCGTAGTCACTGACATCGGTGGAGTTGCGGGAGGTGATTTGAAACACGCCGGTATTGGCACTGCGGACCACCCCCACCGTAGACCCGGTGCTACGGGCGATCGCCTCGGCTCTGGCTTTAGCGTCTTGGGTGGCTTCGCCCACCATCTCAATCCGCACTTTTCCCAGTTGGGTATAGAGATACTGGGGCGGGTCAGACACCAAGTTGACGTTCTCGTTGAGCAAGTCGGCGGATTGCTGGGCCAGTTGGGTATAGCGATCGACCTCTTCGGAGCGGACCTCAAAGCGCTGGGTCAGCCGGTAGGCCAGGGTTTGCCCGGTTTCTCGGCCATTGGCATCCACCGCGGGAATGGCGTAGGTTTCAAGGGCCCCCAGGGTAATCGCCGGGTCAGGCACCTGCTGCTCTTTGAAGTAGGCCTGGACCCGTTGGGTTTGGCGCTTCAAATCCTGGTAGGCCGCCTGGGCCGTAGGCGCCTGACTGGAAACCGATAACCGCCAAATGATCGAGTCGGAACGAATGGGCCGCTTCGCTGACCCCGTTACCACCAGCACATCATTCGCTTGTTTGAAATCTCGAATCGCCTGAGCGCCAATCCAGGAGCTCAGCACTAAGGCCACCGACAAGGCGGCTAATCCTGCCAATAATTGGGGGAAAGGTTTAATCGCAAGGTCTTTCATACCGATGCCTCCGCAACGGTCGGAGTAGTCTCTGACGACAAGAATCCCGTCTAGGTTCCCAGGGGCCTTGCTAAACGGAAGGCCCACTCACAGCTACACCCTGACCTCTCAATCCCAGCCAGCCCCCAAGACTCGACCCATGCTTTTGAGCTGTTCCCTCATCCATCCTCTAGCCCCTCTAACTCACTGGCCAATGCCGCTTGAACAACGCCTCGCCATAGCATTCCGGCGTCATGGCTACTTCGCTTCCATCCAGTTGGGGCCAGCGTGGGCTTCGACCCTGAGGGGCACCTTGAGTTCTACCGCCGTTTCCATCGTGGTGATAATCGTCGGCTGTAACTCCTGCCACTCGTCGGGGGGCACTTCAAACACCAGTTCGTCGTGAACTTGCAGCAGTAGGTTGGCCTGGTAGGCTTTCAGCAGTTCATGCAGCCGAATCATGGCAATTTTGATAATGTCGGCACTGCTGCCCTGGATGGGCGCATTGGCGGCGGCTCGCAGCAGGCCCGCATCGTAGCCGTTGGTGCGGAGGGCCTCCAGATCAATGGCAGCCGGGTCGGTGCCGCGCAGCGATCGCAGCTTGCCATCGGTGAAATTAAAGTACCGCCGCCGCCCCTTGATGGTTTGCACATAGCCGTAGGCGATCGCCTCTCGCTGCATTTGCTGGAGGTACTCAAACACCTTGGGGTAGCGCTCGTAGTAGCGATCGATAAAGGTTTTGGCCTCGGTGCGGCTGACCCCCGCCTCACGGGCGAAGCGGGCCGACCCCATACCGTAGATAATGCCGAAGTTAATCACCTTACCCGCCCGACGCTCTTCCGCGGTAATGTCCTCTTTCTCAAACAGCAGCTTGGCCGTGAGGGTATGCACATCTTCATTGTGGTTGTAAGCGTCTACCAGCACTGGCTCGCCGCTGAGGTGGGCCAAAATCCGCAGCTCAATTTGGGAATAGTCTGCCGCCACTAGATACCACCCCGCCGCCGGAATAAAGGCGGCCCGAATTTGTCGGCTAAAGGCGGTGCGGATGGGAATATTTTGCAAGTTGGGGTTGGAGGAGGACAGCCGCCCCGTAGCCGTCACCGCCTGGTTGAAGTCGGTATGGACTCGCTGGGTGTCGGGTCGAATCAGGGCCGGCAGGGCGTCCACGTAGGTTGATTTCAGCTTCGAGAGGGTGCGGTGTTCCACCACCAGATCCACCACCGCATGGTCACCCTGGAGCTTTTCCAGGGTGGCGGCATCGGTGGAGTAACCCCCGGACTTATTTTTGCGGGACTTGCGCTTATCTAACCCCAGCTTTTCAAACAGCAGTTCGCTGAGCTGCTTGGGAGAGCCCAGGTTAAAGGGTTCCCCGGCCGCCTCATAGGCGGTTTGCTCAATCCGGTTTAGATCAGACTCAAGCTGCTGGGAGAACTTGGCCAGATACTCCGGATCAATGCGAATGCCCTGGTATTCCATCTCGGCCAGCACCGGCTCCAGGGGCAGCTCAATGTCGGTAAACAGGGTCTTCAAGGCCGGTACCTGGTCCAGCTCGGCCTGGAGCTGGGGCACCAGCCGATAGGTGGTGTGGACATCGGAGCCGCAATAGTTGGCCGCCGCTGCGATCGCCACATCGGCGATGGTTTTACCCTTGGGCACTAAATCTTCGTAACTCTGGGTGGTGAGGTTGAGGTAGCGCAAACTTAAATCCGTCAGGTTATGGCTGGCTTCCGGGTTGAGCACGTAGCTGGCCAGCATGGTGTCGAACACCACCCCCTGCAGTTGAAGGCCCTGGTTCCGCAACACCAGGCG
>DVEE01000554.1 GCA_015295885.1 Leptolyngbyaceae cyanobacterium M65_K2018_010 | reverse complement strand
TGGTTAGTTTCTTAGCCCAGGGGGTGTATACGGGCTTTGGGGCCTGGCCTCTGCCGGACGTTTTGGGTAGCCCCACCACCTATGCCCTGACCGGCATGGGAGCCTTCTTCAGTGCGGTTACAGGGGTTCCCATCACCGCCATCGTCATCGTCTTTGAGATGACCGCCAACTTTAACCTGGTGCTGCCCCTGATGATTGGGTCCGGCATCGCCTACCTGATTGCCGACCGGGCCAACCGGGGCTCCATCTACCATCGGTTGCTGGCCATGCAAGGCATTCATCTAGAACCCGTAGCCCAGGCGAACAATCCCTGGGCGGGCCTGACCGCCGCTGACCTGATGCAGCGCCGGGTCGAAACCCTCTCCAGCCAGATGCCCTTGGCCGAGGTGGTGCAAGCCTTTTCGCGATCGCACCATCGCGGCTTCCCGGTGCTGGAAGCGGGACGTTTAGTGGGTATTGTCACCCAAAGTGATCTGGGCGAAGCCACCACCCAGGGGATCGACCCCTCCCTCACCCTGGCGGACATCATGACCCCCCACCCGGTGACCGTGGCGCCGGATGCGACCCTCTCCAGGGTGCTGCATCTGCTGAACCGGCTGAAGCTCAGCCGTCTACCCGTGACCGAGGGCAATAAATTGGTGGGCATCATCACCCGCGCCGACATTATTCGGGCCGAGTCCGATCAGGTCAGCGGCGAGATCCCCGATCTCGGTCCTCAGGCCGAACCCTCCTACATTGTGTTTCAACAACAGGCCCCAGCCATTGGTCAGGGCCGACTCTTGGTGCCCCTGGCCGACCCTCAAACCGCCCCGGATTTGCTCAAAATTGCCGCTGCCATTGCCCAGGGTCTGCACTACGAGTTGGAATGCGTTCATGTGGTGGTGGTGCCTCGCAGCGTGGCCCCGGCTGAGGCCAGGGTGGATTTGCAGGCGGTGGAGCCCCTGCGCCAGTTGGCTCTGGCCTGGGGTGAAACCAGTGGGCTATCGGTACATTTCCAAGTCCGGGCGGCCCACGAAGTCGGTCGCACCCTGTTAGAGATTATTCGCGATCGCCATATTGACCTGGTGCTGATGGGCTGGCATCATCCCTCCCTCACGCCGGGCCGGGTGATCAGCGGCGTAGTGGATACGCTGATTCGCCAGGCCCCCTGCCAGGTCGCGGTGGTGCGGCCCGGTCGTAACCTAACCTTCAACCACTGGCTGATTCCCACCGCCGGTGGGCCCAATGCCCAGAGTGCCCAGAAACTGTTACCTGGGCTAATGACCCTGGGTACCGCTCCCCACATCCAACTCTGCACCGTCTGCCACCCCGACCAGGGCCAATGCCTGACTCCCCAGCACCTGTCTGCCATGGCTGAGGATCTGCAGGACATGCTCCGTCGCCCGGTACAGACCCAGGTGCTTACCCATACTTCCGTAGCGGAGGCGATCGTCGAGCTGGCTCTGCAATGCCACAGCGACGCCATCTTGCTAGGCGCCTCCCGGGAGAACTTACTCAACCAGGTGCTGAAGGGCAATGTACCGCTGGAAGTTGCCCTGCAGACGGATATTACGGTGATTTTGCTCCGCCAGGTGGAGCAGGTAGATCAGTAACCTGGAGAGCTGTAAAACGATGGGCCGCAGCGGCTGCCCCAATAGGGCGCCGGGGGAGAGCGTTCGGTTGAGCCGGCTAGGGCTATAGGTTAATACCCTGCCTGGCTCAGGGCCTTCAGGTCATGGTCCACCATAGACTGCACCAACTGCTGAAAAGAATAGTTGGGTTGCCAGTGGAGCTGGGCTTGAATTTTTTCAATGGAACCCACCAGCTGGACCGCCTCGTCCGGGCGATAAAAGGCCGGATCCATGGAAACATAGTCCTCCCAGGAGAGACCGACGTAGTCAAAGGCGCACTGGACTAACTCCCGCACCGAATGGGTTTCACCACTGGCAATGATGTAATCGTCGGGGGTATCCTGCTGCAACATCAGCCACATGGCCCGAATCGCATCCTGGGCGTGGCACCAATCGCGGCGGGCCTCCAGATTACCGAGCTTCAGTTCCTGCGCCAGACCCAGTTTAATTTTGGCGGCAGCCTGGGTCACTTTGCGAAAGACAAACTCCTGCCCCCGCCGCGGCGACTCGTGGGTGTAGGTAATGCCACAGCAAGCATAGAGCCCGTACTTTTCTCGGTAGTTCACGGTCATCCAATGGGCGTAGGCCTTGGCCACCCCGTAGGGATTGCGGGGGCGAAAGGCAGTGCGCTCGGTCTGGGGCGATTCATCGGGCTGGCCAAACACCTCACTGCTGGAAGCCTGATAAAACCGACTATCGGGCTTGCAGCGGCGAATCGCCTCCAGCAGGCGAGAGACACCCAAGGCCGTATATTCCGCGGTCAGGGCAGGCTGGGTCCAGGATAGGGGCACGTAGCTCTGGGAGGCGAGGTTGTAAATCTCGTCGGGCTGGGTTTCTTCAATTGCATCCATCAGGGAAAATTGGTCCAGCAAATCCCCGGAAATGACCGCCACTTGCTCCGCCACATGGCGAACCCGCTCCAGACTGCCTGAACTGGAACGCCGTACCATGCCGTAAACCTGGTAATTTTTCGCCAGCAAAAACTCTGCCAGGTAGGAACCGTCTTGGCCGGTTAGGCCGGTAATCAGGGCTGTCTTGGTCATGGGAATCGCCAGGATAAGCTTAGGGGCAATTAAAGTATGGAACGATAGGCGGCCAGAGTGGCTTGGGCCGTGCCCCGCCACGAAAACTGAGCCGCCTGCTGATAGCCCTGCTTAATTAAAGACTGCCGGAGGGCGCGATCGCCAATCACCCGCCCCAGGGCCTCAGCGAGTTCCTCCACACTGGTCGGATCAACCAGTAGGGCGGCCCTACCCGCCACCTCCGGCAGGGAAGAGGTTTTAGCCGTGACCACCGGGCAACCCAGGGTCATGGCTTCTAGCACTGGCAGGCCAAAGCCTTCGTACAGAGAAGGATAGGCAAACACATCGGCCTGGGCATAGCCGTGGGCCACCTGGGCATCGGTCAAGTAATCAAGGTGGCGAATCTGGTGCCGCCAAGGAGAAGCGGCTATGGCCTCAAAGATGGGCTCAAACTGCCAGCCCTTTTGGCCCACCAACACCAACTGATGATCGACCCGATGCTGGGTCTTGAGCTGATTAAAGGCCTCAATCAGCCGCACCACGTTTTTGCGAGGCTCCAGGGTGCTGACAAAAAGGATGAAGGGGCGTTCCCCAAAGACAGAGCTTGGACCATCGCCCAGTTCCGGAGAGTTTGGCCCTACCGGGCTGGGGGGCAGGGCATCGGCGGCATAGCGGCTGGCCAGGGGAGTGACCCAGATGCGTTCCGCCGGTACGCCCAGATAGTCCATGATGTCTTGCTTGGAACTTTCCGAAATGGTGATCACCAAATCCGCCCAGGCCAGGCATTGCTTGACCCGTTGGGTATAGGTGCGCACCACGGTCGTCACATAGTCCGGGTAGCGAATAAAGGACAGGTCGTAGATATTCATCACCCGTCGGCTATGGCGACAGGGGTACACCGCATAGTTGGTGCCGTGGTAGATATCGGGTTGGCCAAAGCGCCGCTCTAGCTTGGCCATTAGCGGCTGCCCAGGCATCTGAGCCAATACATTCAGTAGCCGAACCGGCAGCGGCAGAACGGCAATGTTGTCGTAGTGGGCTAAGACCTCAGGCACCGCCAGATTACCCCGCAACCAATTCTTCAGGCTGGGTTGGTAGGCCAGCCCCAACTCAAAGGACTCGGGTTCTTGCAGGGCCTTCAGTGCCGCTAACAAATTCAAGACGTAAAGCCCCACCCCGCTGGGCCTAGGTAAAACCGGTGTAGCCTCTACGACAACCTTCATCATGGGGGGGTGTTGTTCAGATCCTTCCAGGCGTGGCTGACCCAAACCTATATCAGCAGAATTCTAATTTTCCCAGTCTAGGTCAATGTCGTCAAAGCAATGTGTCCTTCGACTACGCTCAGGACACGACCTTCGACTACGCTCAGGACACGACCTTCGACTACGCTCAGGATATGACATAGCTAGCTGCCTGAGCGGAGCCGAAGGCAGCGGATTCCCCAGGACAATTACCCCGAATCAGCTACAACCCGTGCAAACTAGAATGGGAAAACCTAGGTTCTAGGGGGATGAAATGGCGGTTTCAACCCAGGTCGATAGAGAGTATCTATACCCGGACAGTGATGGCCAGCCCAGGGCTGATAATACGGAGCAATTTGCCTGGATTATGATGAGCGGTGATTTATCGTCCGGATGGGCAGCGGTTTCTCAGCTCAGTGGAGTTGGCCCAACGGGCTGAAGCAGAACGATTGCAAGCCGAGACGCAACGGCAGCGGGCTGAGTTGGCCGAACGGCAGGCTGATATAGAACGGCAGCGAGCTGAGGCAGAACGACGGCAAGCCGAAGTGGAACGGCAGCGGGCTGAGTTGGCCGAATAGCGGGCAGAGCGGTTGGCCGCCTATTTGCGGGCGCAAGATCTGGATCCGAAAAATTTACCGGAGTTCTGAACTTCGGTAACATCAAAGGTAAAGTAGAAACACTCAGTTTTTCATCAGCTATGGTTCAGCTCCACGACCTGACTACACCACTGCCGGACCATACTCAGTTACCTGAATCTGACGGCACATTTGTGAAAAACTTTCAGGAGCATCCTCAGAGTCTGTTGCTGACCGATTCGATTGTACCGACTCTAAACCAGCGTCATCCTGAGGGTGACTACGCCATTGGCCAAGACTGCGGCATCTATTGGCGGCAAACTGACCCACCTGAAGCGGGCGCGATCGCACCGGACTGGTTTTATGTGCCTGGCGTACCGCCGCTCTTGGAGGGGCAGTTTCGGCGTTCCTATGTGCTGTGGAAGGAATTTATTCCGCCCTTGATTGTGCTGGAGTTCGCCAGTGGTGACGGAGCTGAAGAACGAGACTGTACTCCCCTAGCCCAGGTCAACCAGCCGACTGGCAAACCTGGCAAGTTTTGGGTGTACGAACAGATTCTGCGGGTTCCTTACTATGGTATTTACGAGATCGGACGTTCCAGGCTAGAGGTTTATCGTCTAGTAGAAGGGACTTACCAATTGCTATCGCCAAACGAGCGTGGGCATTTCCCCATTTCTGCCTTGGGAGTTGAATTGGGGGTGTGGCGGGGAGCCTACCCGAACCAGGCGCAGACGGCAGGTTGGTTGAGATGGTGGGACGGTGAGGGGCAGTTGCTGCTGACTGGGCAGGAAAGGGCTGAAGTGGAACGGCAGCGGGCGGAGCGGCTGGCTGTCTATTTGAGGGCGCAAGGCCTGGATCCGGATAACTTGCCAGAACTCTGATCTGCGCCCTGGGCTTTTGAGCCAAGGGCTATACTTTAGGCAAAAGGAGCAAGGCGAGCGATGAGTTCATTCGTTTCTTCTTCAGGTTTAGCTAAAACACCCCAGAGCATGCTCCACGGCTCTGGAGACTCTCTCCCCACGATGTATGATTTACCCTGTGAAGTGTCGGGGGAACCGGGTTTGCCGGATGAATTTCATGACCTGCAGCCGCAATTGTTGAGCCGTACCCTGCGGCTGAGGGACTACGCGGCGGACCAATACTTTACCGGCAGTGATATCAACTTGTACTACGATCCGTCCCATCCTCGGTGGCATAAGCGCCCGGACTGGTTTCTGGTGGTCGATGTACCCCGACTGTATCGCCAGCAGGACTTGCGCACCAGCTACGTGGTTTGGGATGAAGGCAAAGCCCCCACGGTTATCGTGGAACTGCTATCCCCGGGTCGGGAACAGGAGGATTTGAAAGACTACGCGGATGAAGTGCGATCGGCAGAACAACCAGCAGACCTGTTGCCCTATACTCTGGAAGCTGATGATTCCGGGGTGGCTCCGCCGCATAAGTGGGATGTGTATGAGCAGATTTTGCAGGTGCCTTACTATCTGGTGTTTAGTCGATATACAAACCGGCTGCGGTTTTTTGAGCGAATAGATGGTCGTTATCACGAACAAGAACTGGGCTCAGAGACTCCAATGGCCTGGTTGCCGGAGTTACAGTTAGGTCTGGGAATCTGGCACGGGGAGTTTGAAGGGGTGAGCCGAGCCTGGCTACGCTGGTGTGATGAGGCAGGTAACTGGTTGCTGACCGATACGGAACAGGCCGAACAGCGGGCAGAGCGGCTGGCGGCGTATTTGAGGGCGCAAGGACTGGATCCGGATAACTTGCCGGAGTAGTAAGCGGGACAGCTTTTTGAAGGCGAACAGCTATTTTGATGCTTTATTTCCTCACGTCCCTGCACCGCTAGCTAATCCTTGTCCAATCCAGACCTATGAATACGCGTGGCTAAAGTAGCTAAATCAGATCTAAGATATTTTCCCGTCTAAACCAGGCATGGTTAGGGAATAAAAACCAAAGTAACATTTTGGGTGCCATCTTCAGCAGAGCAGGCTTATTGTTCTTCAATAGCTCTAGCAGCGAGAATCTTACTAACAAGGCCACAAACTCATGGGTTCTAGCTGCATCAAACCGGCTAATTCCAGAGTCCATTTCGGTCTTGACTAAGGCATAGCCCACTAACCAAGAGCCGGGTACAACGCCAAACTTAGAAAGCAGCATGGCATTGGTTTCACTATGGGCGGCCAAGCTTTGAGCCAGGGTCTTGTTGGCAGCGTACATTCTTGAGCCAGCCAGCTTATCAGAAATGTATAGAAAAGGGACGTGCTGACCGTACCTGAGCCAGAGCTCATAGTCTAAGCAGTAGTTGAGAGCTGTATCTAGAGCTCCGTATTGTTCTACCAAAGAACGCCT
>DVEE01000222.1 GCA_015295885.1 Leptolyngbyaceae cyanobacterium M65_K2018_010 | reverse complement strand
TCAGTTTTTTATGTTTCCCACCCATCGCCCTCGCCGTCTACGTCAGCACCCTCAAATTCGCCGCATGGTGCAAGAACACCTGGTGACCCAGGCCGATTTGGTTTATCCCCTGTTTGCCGTGCCAGGGGATGGGGTCGCCAAGGAAGTCCCTTCCATGCCGGGGGTTTATCAACTCTCCGTAGATAAAATCGTTGAGGAAGCTAAGGAAGTTTATGACCTGGGTATTCCAGCGATTATTTTGTTTGGCATTCCAGAAGATAAAGACACCGATGCCACGGGAGCCTGGCATGATTGCGGAATTGTCCAAACCGCCACGGCGGCCGTCAAAGCCGCCGTCCCCAACCTGGTGGTGATAGTCGATACCTGCCTGTGCGAGTACACCGCCCACGGTCACTGCGGCTATCTAGAAGTGGGGGATTTAACCGGCCAAGTGCTGAACGACCCTACCCTAGAGTTACTGAAAAAAACAGCGGTTTCCCAGGCCCAGGCTGGGGCTGACATCATTGCTCCCTCCGGTATGATGGACGGCTTTGTCCAGGCCATTCGCGCCGGTCTGGATGAGCATGGTTTTGTCGATACGCCGATTCTGTCCTACGCGGCCAAGTATGCCTCCGCTTACTACGGGCCGTTTCGGGATGCGGCCGAGTCAGCCCCCCAGTTCGGTGATCGCCGCACCTACCAGATGGACCCCGCCAATGGCACCGAAGCGCTGAAGGAAATTGAGCTAGACATCGCCGAAGGGGCCGACATGCTGATGGTGAAGCCCGCCCTAGCCTATATGGATATTATCTGGCGGGTGAAGCAGGCCACCCACCTGCCGGTGGCGGCCTATAACGTGTCTGGCGAATACGCCATGGTCAAAGCAGCAGCCCTGAACGGCTGGATCGACGAGCAAAAGGTGGTGATGGAAACCATGACCAGCTTTAAGCGGTCTGGTGCCGATCTGATTTTGACCTACCATGCCAAAGACGTGGCCCGTTGGTTAGCTTAAGGGTGATCCCTAGGCAACCTGCCCTCCATGCCTTTAATCCTGACCAATGACGATGGCATCGATGCCCCTGGCATTCAGGCTCTACGGACGGCCCTAGCCGACCCGTTGGCTTGGATCGTAGCTCCCGATCGCCCCCTCTCGGGCTGTAGTCACCAGCTTAACCGGGGCGGTCCCATTCCCTTGGAGCAGCGCGAGGAACGCGTCTTTGCCATCGGTGGCACACCCGCAGACTGTACGCGGGTGGCCCTCAGCCACCTTTGCCCAGAGGCCACCTGGGTGCTGTCTGGCATTAACGCTGGCGGAAATATGGGCGCTGATCTCTACGTTTCTGGCACCGTAGCAGCCGTGCGCGAGGCAGCCCTGTTAAGGGTTCCGGGAATTGCCATTTCCCACTACATCCACAACCGTCGCCCGATTGACTGGGCCCTGGCGGCTCGCCTCGCTACCCCCGTGTTGACCCAGTTGATGGCCACCCCCCTGCCGCCAGGATGCTTTTGGAATGTGAATCTGCCCCATCTCAACTCGGGTGACCCAGAGCCGCAGGTGGTGTTTTGTCCGGCCTGTACCCAACCGTTGCCGACGGAGTTCAAAATTGACCAGGGCCAGTTCCATTACGTGGGCGAGTATGGCCAACGACGCCATGACCCCGATTCTGATGTGGCGGTCTGCTTTAGCGGTCACATCGCCGTAACTAAGGTTTGTCTATGGTAAACCCCCTGGGGGGCGGAGGGCTAACCACTGAGCAGGGCTTCAACAAATTCGTAGCTGGAAAAGGGGCGCAGATCTTCGATGCCCTCGCCCGCCCCAATAAACCGAATCGGTAAACCCAATTGTTCTACCACGGCCAAGGCCACCCCTCCCTTGGCGGTGCCATCCAGTTTGGTCAGCACCACGCCACTGAGATTCGCGGCTTCGGCAAATACCTCGGCCTGCCGTAGGCCATTCTGTCCCAGGGTGGCATCCAGCACCAGCAGAGCCTCAATTTTGGCCTCAGGGGCATTCTTATCGACAATGCGGCGAATTTTGGCCAGTTCGTCCATCAAGTTTTTCTTATTTTGCAGACGGCCCGCGGTATCCACCAAGAGCAATTCAACCTTGCGCGCCTGGGCCGCAGCGATCGCATCGTAGACCACCGCCGCCGGATCGGTGTTTTTGCCCGGATTCGCGATCACTTCAACCTCACTGCGAGCCCCCCAGGCCTTAACCTGTTCAACCGCAGCAGCCCGAAAGGTATCGGCGGCAGCTATCAGGGTGTTATATCCAGATTTCTTAGCGATATGAGCCAGTTTGCCAATGGTGGTCGTTTTACCAGCCCCATTGACCCCCGTCATCAGCCAAATGTTGAGGGTGTCTTTTTCAGGTACAAAGGTGAGGTTGTGGGATTCCCCCAGGGGCGCATCCAGCATGTCCCGCAGAATGGCTTTGAGGTAGGCGATCGCTTGATCGGGCGGCAGCACATCCTGACGCATGCGATCTTGGAGAGCCTCGATCACCTTATCGGTGGCGGCTACCCCCACATCGGCTTGCAGCAGTAGGGCTTCAATTTCCATCACCGCGTCGTCGTTGAGCGGGCCCTGGCCTACAATCGCCTTCAACTGGTTGACTAGATTTAGACGGGTTTTGTTAAGCCCCTGGCGGAGCCGATTCAGCCAGGTAATTTCCTCCACAGAAATATCATCGGGCCGCCTACCCTGAGCCGCTAGCACCTCAGCCGACCAGAGAAAGGCCTCATCCAAGGCAAGATCCGGCATGGACAGCTCCAGGGGAGGCGCGATCGGCTCCACCGCGGGCTCTGGTTCAGGCTCAACAATGGCCGTTTCCCGCAACCGTTCTAGGCGTTGTTGGCGCTCATCCTCCGCCCTAGCCCAAAAGGGCAGAGGGGCCGACGGCGATGATTCTACGGTCTCAGGGGCGGGAGCCGCGGGAAATGCCCCTCGATGGTTGTCTAGCCCCTCCGCCATGGCCGGGCCAGCCTCCTCCCTGCTGGCCTCAGGTGTGGCTGCGAATTCGCCGACCGGCTCCACCGGAGCCGATTCCGGCAGGTCTACCGCCGCCGGGTGGGTGTCATCCCCCAAGGTTAGGGAGGTGTTCTCCAGGTCTAGGTCGGCTTCAGTGCTGGGGGGCTCTGGGCTAGGGACCTCTGGGGCCGGCTCGACCACCACCGATTCAGCCGCTACTCCTGCTTCAGGCTCCGCAGCCAACTCTTCCGAGGCCGACTCTGGAGCCGGTTCCGTCTCTGCCAGTGCCTCAGCGGTTTCAGTGTGCTGGTTTTGAATGTTTTGATAGGCAGCCTTGGCCCATTTCAGATAATCTTCGGGAGAAAGTTGGGCCGGCACGGGAGCGGTCCCCTGGACTTTGGCCACGGTTGGGACCGGGGGGGTAGGGTCAGTGGGCTTGGCTTCAGTATCGGGGCTTTCAGACCTATCAAAACTGCGCCGAAACCAGTTAAACCCAGCCATAGTCGGATTCCCTTAGGATTGTTATCAATTTTTATGATGACACTTTACTATGCTCTGCTTCCTCTGCCAGCGCATCCTCTGGTGTCAAAGCTGCCGGGGGTAGCGGTTGGTTGCGGTTGACGACCCGCCGCAATACCCCGTTGATAAATCGATACCCCTCTTCATCGCTGTAGCGTTTGGCCAGTTCGACGGCTTCGTTAATGGCTACCTTGTCGGGAGTGCCGAGATAGTCCATTTCAACCACAGCCAGCCGTAGAATATCCCGATCAATCCGAGCCAAACGCTTTAGCTGCCAAGCGACCATAGCCTGATCGAGTACCTCATCCACCGCAGTCTGGTATTTAACCGCATGGCTCAATAGTTCCAGAGCAAAGGACCTGACCTCGGCTTGATTGGTAATTTGAATAAAATCAGGCAGTTCCAGGGCGTGGGCCAGGCGATTGATGGCTTGCTGGGTGAGGGTAATCGCGTCGTCTACCATGGTACGGGCGCTAGACAAATCCGCCGCCAGGAGCTCGCTATCAGTTAGCCGATGGCTACCTCGCTTTAACTCATCAGCGGCGGTTTCCAGGGCATCTTTAGCCTCTGCGGACAGAGCTTGAATGGCGGCCTGAAGCAGCTGCTCAAAGTCCAGGTTACCTAACTTTCCGGGCTTGTCGGAAAGCTGGCTCAAGCCCAAGACGACGAGCCTGCATAGCAGCTACCTCTCAGATATAGCCCTGCTATCTTAGCAATCTTCGTCTAGGGGCAGGACGGATAACTGCATCTCAGCTTCCACGAGGTTCTGGTTGACTTGGCTGAGCGAAATCTGGGCCACCGGTCGATCGTCGCTGCCCCCCTGGTAAATCCGCTCGGGGGGAACCGCAGAGGCCAGATTAGGCCCAACAATCCCACCGGATAGCAGGACCTTGAAGGCATCCTCAATGGAAATAGCCAGATTGATCACGTCTGTTTCGGGCACAACGGCATACCAGCCGCTGGTGGGGTTGGGCGTGGTGGGTACAAACACACTCAACATCTTGGGTGCTAAGCCATTGGTAGCGGTCATGGCGCCAGTGACAAAGGCGATCGCCCAGATGCCCTTGCGCGGGTACTCCACCAGAACCACTCGCCGGAAGCGGGTTTTAGAATCCTGCAGAACCGTTTGCAGCAATTGTTGCAGGGTTTTATAGACAGACCCAGCCAGGGGAATAGACTGCACCGTCCGTTCACCCAGATCCAGCAGCCAGCGGCCGGCAATATTCCGGGCCATCAGCCCGATAACTAAAATGGCCAGCAGGGGTACTGACAACCCAATCATCAAATTGATCAGGTCAACCAACAGAGGGTTTAGCCCTTCGAAGGGGGTTAGTTGCCTCGGAAACCGGGTTAACAACCGCACCACCCAGGTTGAAATAGTAATCAGCAACCAGATGGTGGTAGCTAGGGGAATAACGACCAGCAATCCGGCAATCAGGTCATTCTTAAGGTCTTGCTTGAGTTTTTGCAGCACAGGTAACTCAGATCGGTCGAGGCCGGAACGAGGAGAGGCTTTCAGGGTAGGCGAACCGTCAAAATCCATAGTTCCACAATAGCAATGAACAGAAATGTACTGCTAACCGATCCAGGGAGAAGCACCAACCGCCCTGGGCTGAGGACTGACCGGCTGTCCACTCAGGAGGCCAGTCCAATCCTTCTGCATTGTAAACATTTGTGTCGAAGAACGGCAGGGGTGCCATCCCTCCCTGGGTCGGGAAAGCCATTGCGATGATTCCTATCCTAGGGCTTGGGTAGCCTACCTCACAATTACCTGATCCTTGGGAAGACCATCACTTTGAACAGTCGGATTGGGTGATCCCCTTTAGGAGAGTTGAGATCGGCCAGAACACAACACTAAAAAAGCTCCTGCCCAGAGGACAGGAGCCGTGAAATCAATCACCCTTGCGGGAATAGGGAGGATCTAATCAAGGTCGCCCATAGCCAGTACGGGTTCAGCCTCGCGGTCAATCCCCTTCTCAAAGCCAGCCTCTGCCGCCCGGGCACGGCCCGCATGCCAAAGGTGACCCACTAGGAAGAAGAAACCTAGCACAAAGTGGGAGGTCGACAACCACTGGCGGGGGTTAACAAAGTTCACAGAGTTAATTTCCGTGATGACCCCACCCACCGAGTTGATGGAGGCGTTGGGCGCATGGGTCATGTACTCAGCCGCCCGACGTACCTGCCAATCCTGGATGTCGTTGGTAAGCTTATCCAAATCCAGGCCGTTGGGACCCCGCAGAGGCTCCAACCAAGGGCCCTGGAAATCCCAGAAGCGCATAGTTTCACCCCCAAAGATGATCTCACCGGTGGGGGAGCGCATCAGGTACTTACCGAGACCCGTGGGACCTTGGGCCGCACCGATGTTGGCCCCCAAGCGCATATCGCGCACCAGGAAGGTCATTGCCTGGGCTTGGGAAGCTTCAGCGTTAGTAGGACCATAAAACTCGCTAGGATAAGCGGTGTTATTGAACCAAACGTAGCAAGAGGCGATAAAGCCCATCAGGGACAGAGCGCCCAAACTGTAGGACAGGTAAGCTTCACCGGACCAGATGAAGGCCCGACGTGCCCAGCCGAAGGGGGTGGTGAGAATGTGCCACACGCCACCGGCAATGCAGATCAGACCAATCCAGATGTGGCCGCCAATGATGTCCTCCATGTTATTCACACCGACGATCCAGCCTTCACCCCCAAAGGGAGAGCGCAGCAGGTAACCAAAGATCACCGCCGGGTTGAGGGTGGGGTTGGTGATCAGGCGGACATCACCACCACCAGGGGCCCAGGTGTCATAGACCCCGCCAAATACACAGGCCTTCAGCACCAGCAGCAGCGCACCACAACCCAGCAGGATGAGGTGGTAGCCGATGATGTTGGTCATCTGGTTTTTATCTTTCCAGTCGTAGCCGAAGAAAGCAGAATACTCTTCCAGCACTTCAGGACCACGAATGGCGTGGTAAATCCCTCCGAGGCCGAGAACGGCAGAGGAAATCAGGTGAAGCACACCAACCACAAAGTAGGGGAAGGTATTGATCACTTCACCGCCAGGGCCTACACCCCAACCCAAGGTAGCCAGGTGAGGGAGCAGGATAAAGCCTTGCTCGTAGAGCGGCTTATCGGGGACAAAGTGGGCTACTTCAAACAGGGTCATGGCCCCGGCCCAGAATACGATCAAGCCAGCATGGGCCACATGGGCACCCAGCAGCTTACCGGACAAGTTAATCAGTCGCGCATTACCAGACCACCAGGCAAAGCCGGTTGATTCTTGGTCGCGACCCGCAATAAAGGAGTTACTAGAGAGCGTTACCACGGGGCAGTACCTCTTCGGGGAATACAAACTTC
>DVEE01000261.1 GCA_015295885.1 Leptolyngbyaceae cyanobacterium M65_K2018_010 | reverse complement strand
GGACGGCAGGCACCGGCACCGGCATAGGTGGGGGGGCAACGGCGCTTGCCTCCACCGTCAGCAGGCTGGGGGCAGCGGCCAGGGCACTGGGTTTGCGGAGGGTGAGCTCAAAGCTAGAACTTTTTAGGGTGAGCTCGGCAACATCACTTTGACTCAAAGCCGCCACCAATTCTCGTAGTTCGTTAACGGTGAATTCCATTCAGCAAACCCCACTCCAACAGATTACGTTCACAGCCCTCCCTGCCCTGGGGGCCCAAGTTGAGACAATTTCAAAGGCCGGCTTGAGTTGCCCAGGCGGGGCCTTGCTCAGGCCCTATTCGCGACCCAGGTAGGAGTCGGTACGAGTGTCGACTTTGATGCGATCGCCCACGGAAATAAACAAGGGCACCATAATTTGCGCCCCGGTTTCGACAATGGCGGGCTTAGTTCCGCCGGTGGCCGTATCTCCCTTCACCCCGGGGTCGGTCTGGGTGACTTCCAGCACAATGGAGTTGGGCAGTTCAACTTCCAAAACCTGGCCCTTCCAACTGACGACACTGACATTCATTTCCTCTTTGAGGTACTTCACCCGATCGCCAATTTCAGCCGCACTGAGCCGCACTTCTTCGTAGGTCTCCATATCCATAAAGACCAGGTCCTCCCCATCGCGGTAGGTGTGCTGCATATCCTTTTTTTCAATGATGGCCTGGGGAACGGTTTCACCCGCCCGAAAGGTTCTTTCTACGGTGTTGCCCGTTTGCACATTTTTCAGCTTAGTGCGGACAAAGGCAGATCCTTTACCCGGCTTTACGTGCAGAAATTCCACAACACGCCAGACGGAGCCATCAAGCTCAATGGAGGTACCGGGGCGGAAATCATTGCTGGAAATCATAACGCTGGCTCGGGTAGACCGGTGGTAAATGTTTGGCACCTCATTTTACCGTTCCATGGACATTTACCACAGGCTTTCGACTTTACCCCCAACTGGATTCGGACTACTGGCCAGGGCTACGAGGGCCGGTTCAATTAGGCCTTGAAGGGGTACCCCAGCGGTTGCCCCCAGGCTAGCACCAGCGCCGGATCACCCTGGCTGAGGAAACCTGCTTGCCGCACCCTGGCATAGAGTCGGCTGCTACCGGGGTAATGGGCCTGGGCCACGGGGCGTTTGGGCACTCCACCGGCCGAAAGATTGATTTGGAGGACACGGCCCGCTGATTCCATGGCAAGTTTCCAAGGTCGATAGGCTAGCGCTCAATGGTAAAACCATCAAAGCTTGGGGAACCATCGTAGGGGGTGACTTCCACCTGGGTTACCTGGGCACTGCCGGGCCCCTGGTGAGCCCAGGTCAGGAGGGCGTCCACCGAGGTCTCGGGACCTACCGCTACGATTTCAACACGGCCATCGGCTAAATTTCGCACATAGCCAGTGACCCCAAGCTGTTGGGCGACCCGCTGAGTGTGGTAACGAAACCCCACCCCCTGCACAATACCGTGAACAATGGCTCGCACCGATTGCATTGGCCTACTGGGGGTTAATCAGATTAAACAGGGCGGCGTAGTCGTCTTCGCCAAAGCCCGCTGCCACAGCCTGTTCAACCAGTTGGCGGACACTGTCAGCGGGTAAGGTGGCCAGCCCCACAGCCTGGGCCGCTTCAATAAACAGGGTCATATCCTTCAATAGGTGTTTGGTGGGAAAATTGGGATCGCTGAAGTTACGCCGTTCCATGCGCTTCAGCTTTTTATCAAAGGTAGGGGCATAGAGGGCACTCTGGCGCAATACGGCCATGAACAGATTCACATCTAGACCGGATCGCTGCACCAACGCCAGGCTTTGGGCAAAGGCTGCGGTCATCGATCCAATTAATTGATTCAGGGCCAATTTCAAGGCCGCCGCCGTACCCACCGGGCCCACATGGTAAATGGAGTCACCCAGACAGGCCAGCAGGGGTTGCCAGCGATGGTACAGCTCGGCTTCGGCCCCCACCATGACGATTAATTTGCCCGTTTTGGCTTCGGGAATGCTGCCCAGCACCGGCGCTTCCAGGTAGGAGGCCCCCACCTGGGAAAAGTGCTGGTGCCAGGTCTGGCTTTCGGCGGGGGCAATGGTGCCCATTTGCAAGATGGTGTGCCCAGCCAGGGGAGACGGATCCGCAGCCGTCGGGGGTAGCAGGTCGATCAGCAGGGATTGAATGGCCGGGCTATCGGTCACCATGAGCAGCATCACCTCGGTCACCTGCACCAGCTCCAAGGGAGTTTCGCAGACCACAGCCCCTGCCAAGGCCAGGGGCTTCAGGCGTGACGGAGTGCGGTTGTAGACCCACACCTGATGCCCGGCCGAGAGCAGCCGCAGAGCCATGGGCGCACCCATCAATCCGGTACCGATGACCCCAACTTTCACAGCAGTCCCCTGTGGCTAAGGAAAATTCTTACCTTTAACCCTAGCACCCTGATCCATCCCAGACCTAGACCATAACCCCCTCAAGCCCAACGCCTGCCGGTGACACGGGCCATCCTCCGCCCTAGCACTCGGTCTGGGACACCATCAGCCCCCCCAACCGTTTTCCCGCAGAGTGGACGGGGTTGGCCGAGATGGTCCACCGTGGGGATGAAACTCTCCCCAAACCGTTTCCGCCGCCGGGGTAGTCACCCAATCGGCCAAAAATTGCCGCAGCCATGCCTCGACTTGTTGCCGATAAAGGCGATGACGGCTGATGTGGTGGGCCCGACTCTGGGCTCCCCGACAGGTTAGTTGGTCGGCCCCGGCGGTGGTCCAGTGGTTGACCAGGGTAGTGGTCATTTCTGGGTGAAACTGCAGGCCGTAGGCCCGGGGCCCATAGCAAAAAGCCTGGTGGCTGAAGGTCTTGCCCGTAGCTAGCAAATGGGCACCGGAGGGTAGGTCAAACCCCTCCTGATGCCACTGGTAAACCACCAGCGGCTGGGGTAAAAAAGCACGTCCCATGGGGGTGGGCCAGACCGGATAATAGCCAATTTCTCGGATTCCCTCTGGATGGGGGGCAACTTGGGCCCCCAGGCATCGGGCCAACAGCTGGGCCCCCAGGCAAATGCCCAGGTAAGGCTTGTGGGCCTGGAGTACGGTGGGAATCCAGGCCAGTTCCTGGCGAATAAACTCATGGTGGTCATCGTTGGCGCTCATCGGTCCACCGAAGACGACGGCGGCACTATGGCCCGCCATGGTGGTGGGCAACGGATCGCCCAGGGCTGGACAGCGAATCTCCAGGGAATAGCCCATGTCTGCCAGAATTGCTCCAACCCTGCCGGGGTTAGAGGTGGCCTGGTGGACGACGACGAGAACGGGAAGCATGGAGATGACACTGGCGCTGGGGAGAGGCAAGGAGGCGAGGGGATGCCGCGAGGGCTCGACGGCCGATTTAGGGATTCTCTGTCCCGCTCAAGCGCTGAAAGGATTGATGAATGCCGCTGAGCAAGTTATCTAGATCGGGGCTGCGATCGCCGTAGTAGCTGGTGATGACCGCGGTGGCATTTTGATAGCCGACAAAGGAGGTGAAGGAATTGGCCAGGCCACCGCCAGGTAAGTCGGTCAGCCAGATGCGCAGGGCGGTGGTGCCATCCACATTAACGGCGTCGTAGCGGGCGACGGTATAGCCATTGGCCTGAATGGTTTGAATTGCCTCGGGCACAATGGCCTGGGGCGGCACCCCATGCCAGGTGACTTCGGTGCGAATGGCCGGGGAGTTGGCGGTGGAGCTAGCGGTGAGTTGGGGAGCCTGGGTCTGTTCAGTCACCTGCCAACCATCGGGGAAACCGATGGAAAAGAGGTTTTCGTAGACGTAGCGTTCTAGATCGATCGACGCCTGGGCGGGGTTAGGCCGTCCCTGGGGCAGGGTTTCCTCGGAGGACTCTAGTTCAGCCTTTTGGCGCAATTCCGCCGCCCCCACCTGGGCTAGGCGAGGGTGGGCCTGGGCCACCGAACCCACCGAGGTGGCCATCACCCATAGGCTGGCCAGGCCAAGGAGCAAAGTTCTGGGTTGAAACTGAAACGGGTCACCGCCGGAATGGGTCACGCTATTGTTCTCCAAACATGATTCCCTATCCTAACCCAGGCCCCTGGTTTGTTCCTGGCGACGGCGGCCAGTTCTACAACCAACCCTTCAAACGATAGATAACGATGCCCACGTACTCCTTCAGGGCGCGGGTCAGGTAATGGAGGTTTTCCGTTTGGGGTACCCAACTCAACCATCGCCCCTGCCAGGTGGTTTGGGCCAGGGCCAGGGTTTCTGCGGCAATGTGGAAGTCCGTCGGGGCGGGGATGGCCTCGATGCCCTGCTTTTTGAAGATGGCTAGCGATCGCGGCATGTGCATGGCTGAGGTGACCAATAACACCCGCTTAATGCCCCGTTGCTCCAGGATGCCCTTGACGTAGAGGGCGTTTTGGTAGGTATTGAGAGAATCGGGTTCCTGCACCATGGCGGTGGCTGGCACCCCCAGGGCCAGAGCCAAGTCGGCCATGTCCGCCGCCTCGGAACGGGTGGTGGGAGCCTGGCCCCAGGTAATGCGACCGCCGCTAAAGATGATCAGCGGTGCCTTGCCGGCCAGATACAGCTGGGCCCCGTGCAGCACCCGATCGCCCTCCTCCGCCACATCCAGCCAGGGGCGAGGCGGACTTTCAGGCTTAATGCCACCCCCCAGCACCACAATGGCCTCGGCGGTGGGCAGGTCCGGTGGCGGCAAATACCGACCCTCTAGGGATTGCACCACCTGGCTAGACACCCAGGCATTGCTACTCAGCACCAGGATGACCAGGGCCAGGCCTAGGGCTAGGGCGGCCCAGCGGGGACGTTGACCAAGCAGCACCAGAGCCAGCACCATCAGCAGCGAGACGAGGCCGAGGGGGTAGAACAGCAGGGGCAGCAACTTAGAGAGGAAGAGAAACATCGATCACGCCTAGCTGAGGGGGCAGGGGTCTAGCGAGCGCTTCAGCCCCTAGGAGGGCCGCCAGGGCGGGCCTTGGGGGTCTGGATGGGCGACCCCGGGGTTGACTCACCATTGTCCTCCCCCGCTAACCCGATCCGCTAATGACGATCGGCCAACAATTGCCGCATTTCTGCCAGTAGCTCCGCTTGCTCGCTCTGCAAGGTGGCTAACCGAGCTAGAATTTCCCCTAGGCGATCGGGGGAAGGCTCGGGTTTAGCCGTCTTGGCCCACTGTTTAACTAACAGACTCTTAACTAACAGACTCGCGGTGGTGGCAAACAGCCAACCGCCCAACTGGAAGGGCAGCCGCACCAGGGTCAGCCAAAATCCCTCGGTCAAGCGGGCGATCGCACTCCACAACCCGGCAAACAGTAACAAACCCAGGCCCACCAGAGCTAGGGTCCAGAGGGGATGGCCGGCCAGCCAACCCAGCAGAGGATGCTCCGTCAACCATCGCTGCAGTGGGGTCAACAGGACGGATTGCAGGGCCTCGGTCAAGGTGTCCGTCAGCATCGTCATGGTTCCGATCACCCAACCCGGTTCGCCCCAACCCACTCAACCCGCTTACGCCTACATTCCACTGTAAAGCCTGGGATGCCCCTCGCCACCCAAATCATTTGACGGGCCGCATCACTCGCTGATACCGCCCGTCAAACACCGCTTATTGGGTTGTCCAAAAGTTCCCTCCTTCGCGAACTTTAGGGTGATCTGCCGAGAATGAGACCATTAGCCTGTTCCAACCATAGCCGCCTCCTACGAGATCCCCGTTTGACCTTGCCCTGCTAGGGCGTTGTCGCTGAACCTATGGTGGAGTGAGGATTATCTACATCCTCACTTCTATATTAGCAAGTTAAGAGCAGATTAACCGGTCATGCCTGGGGGCTGGTTATGCCAGTCGGCCGGTTGGATTGGGAAGGCCAGACATTATCGAAAACTCTTGAAACTAACCCCAGGCATGTCTCCATGAAACCTTCGAGCTCTCCACCCCACTCCTGACGAGCCGCATAGAGCGGCCCAGGATCAGCAATACTGCCTTTCAATGGCCCTTTTGGCCCCTGAGCCAGTGTCGAAACTGTTGGACCAAACGGTTTTCTCCTGGGGAAGCTGGCGTTTCCTGTTGAGGAACCCGCAATTCGAGAACGAGTCTCTGCGTTTGTTACTGATGCTACGGGCTCACTTGCCGATAAGGTCCATTGGCTGGGCTGGCAGAACAGCTATCAGCCTCACGGTTAAGGAAACCATAAGAAAAACTTGCTGTCGGGCTAAGAGAAGACTAACAACCGAATAAGTTCTAAAAAGCCTTGAAAAGAACAGCCCAACAGGGTTTAGGTTACTTACTGTAGCCCTGCTCAGTCCCGCCTTAGGGAACCCTAACCCTATGACTGTTAAGCCCACCACTTCCTCCCCCCAGGCTTCTCTGTGGCAGCCCAATCGGCGTCGGAGTCGTCGGATTGAAGGTTTGGTACGTGCCCTCTGCTTTGTGTTTGCGGCCATTTCGATTCTGACCACCCTGGGCATCGTGCTGACCCTAATTTTTGAAACCTTCGATTTATTCTTCGATCCCTTCTTTCGCCAGGCTCTCTGGGTGCATCGGTTGCCGACCATGCTGCCCAATGCCTCCCCGGCCGAACTGCAGGCTTTGGGGGATCAAATCCAGGCTCTGGATCCCAAACAATTGGCCAGTCAGGCCAGTAGGGTCGGGTTGGACCCGCCGAGTCGCCTAGCGGGATTCTTCTACGCCCTGAGACGGTTTTTTACCGATACCCGCTGGACGCCGCTGTTTCAAAATCCCAATTTCGGCATCTTTGTGCTGGTCAGTGCCACTCTGCTGACCTCAGCCATTGCCCTGCTAGTGGCCATTCCCCTGGGATTACTGATCGCCATCTTTTTGAGTGAGTACGCGGCCCCCAGGGTGCGCCAGGTGCTAAAGCCGGTGCTGGAACTGATTGCGGGGGTACCTTCGGTCGTCTTTGGCTATTTTGCCCTGCTGACAGTTACCCCCTTTTTGCAGGGATGGATCCCCCCTTTGCAGGGATTTAATGCCCTCAGTGCCGGGCTAGTGCTGGGCATCAGTATTACCCCGCTGGTGGCTTCCCTCAGCGAGGATGCCATCAATGCCGTACCCCAGGACCTGCGCCAGGGGGCCTTTGCCATGGGTGCCACTAAGCGCGAAACCATCCAGGCCGTAGTGCTGCCCGCCGCCCTGTCCGGGATTGTGGCCTCGATTATTCTGGCGGCCTCGCGGGCGATCGGGGAAACCATGATTGTCAGTCTGGCGGCAGGGCAGAATCCCCAACCCATCGACGCCAGCCTCAGCTTTATCAACCCCTTCATTCCTGTTATGACCATGACAGCGTTTATCGTGCAGGTGAGCTTGGGGGATGCCCCCTTTGGGTCGCTGGCCTACAAAACCATTTTTGCGGTGGGCATGTCTCTTTTTGTGATGACCCTGGGCCTGAATATCTTGAGCTACTGGTTTGTCCGTCGCTTTCGGGAGAAGTACGAGTAATGGCCACATCCCCCTCTGACCTTTCCCCCACCCCCCCGGCGGTGGCGGAGTCCCCCCCCTTCTCAGCTAACCTAGGCCGGCGCTATGGGATGGATTGGCTGTTTCAACTGGCTGCCTGGCTGGCGACCGTGATCGCGATCGCCGTTCTCGCCTGGCTCCTCCTGGACGTCCTCAACCAGGGCTTGGGTCGCATTGACTGGCAGTTTCTCACCAGCTTTCCCTCCCGCCGCCCCCAAAACGCCGGCATCATCGGGGCTCTGGCCGGCACCTTCTGGGTGATGATCATAGTGGCGGTAGTGGCCTTTCCCGTTGGGGTGGGAGCGGGGCTTTACCTGGAGGAATTTTCCGGTGATAACTGGTTCACTCGCCTGATTGAAATCAACATTAGTAACCTGGCCGGGGTGCCTTCCATCATCTATGGCCTACTCGGTCTCGCCGCCTTTGTGCGTTTAATGGAGCCGGTTACCGGCGGACGCTCGGTGCTGGCTGGGGCGCTAACTTTGGCTCTGCTGATCCTGCCGATCATCATTGTGGCCACCCGGGAGGCCCTGCGGGGGGTGCCAGACAGCATTCGGATGGCTGGCTTAGCCATGGGGGGAACCCGCTGGCAGGTGGTCTCAGCCCATGTGCTGCCCGCCGCCCTCTCAGGCATACTCACCGGGGTGATCCTAGCCCTTTCCCGGGCGATCGGCGAAACTGCCCCCCTGATTACTATCGGGGCGCTCACCTTTGTGCCCTTTACCCCCGGTTGCACCCCAGACTTCCCCTACTTCAACCCCCTGGACCTGCTGCGCTGTCCCGTGGATGTGCTACAGAGCCCCTTCACGGTGATGCCGATTCAGATCTTCAACTGGATCAGCCGGCCCCAAAAAGCCTTCCATGAAAATGCTGCCGCCGCCATTATTGTGCTGATGGTCATGCTGGTAGGGATGAACAGCCTGGCTATCATCCTGCGCAGTCGGTTCCAGAGACCCCGCCCCTAGAACAGCGAAACCCGGGTTTCGGGACCGCCCTTCTAGCGCCTTACCAGTTTGGCCAGGTAGGGAATACGGGGCGTGGCTGGCAGACTTTCAACCCGAAACCGAAAGGGTAGCAGCAGCATAATGGGGCGAAATCCCCGGCCGGTGACGGGGATTAGTTGCACCACCAAATCCAGGGCATACACCCGCATCGTTGGGGGAAAGGCCATCAGTTGATTGATATCGATTAGGGGTGAGGTATTTTGCAACACCTGGGTGGTGGCATCGCGGCTAAAGGTTTCCTCAATGGTGAGGGCCACGTTCAGAATCTGATTAGGGTTAACCACGCTGGCCACCTGGGGCAGGGATAGGTCCTGATGCAGGCCAGGAATTTGACGAATCACCCGGCGAGTTTGGTTATTCATGCGGGTAAAGGAACTGCGGTCCCAATCGACGGAGATCTGCAGATTTTGGGTTTGGTTCAACACCTGCACCGTCAGTTGTTTGATCGGCTGGAGCGGGTAGGGGCCCTGGGGCAACACCTGCACCATCATCTGTCCGGCGTTATCCGTTCCAGCCGGATGCTGGGGAGTTTTGGGCCTGGGCACCGTTAGCTTCAAAGCCCCAGCGGGTCTGAGGGGGGGCGGAGCCACGGCCACCACCTCTACCATCTCAGGGTCTAGCCCCTGCCGGGCCAATTGGTCGCGCACGGAAGCGTTCAGGGTTTCCTGGTCAGGGATTACCTTCACCTGGTCTTCCAACTCGTCCACCACCGACTGGGCCATTTGGTAGATCACATAGCCAACACAGATGAAATAAATGGTCAAAAGCAGCAGATCAATTTCCATGGCCCGGCCCTATTGATCCTGGGGATCTCTCTCAAACTGACGCCCATTATGCCAGGGGCGACCGCATCAGCACTATGGCGAGGGACAAAAGCCGACCCCAAATGAGCTGGCGGCCCTGGGGCTGGGCTGCCAAACTATGGTCCCTAGGCCGCTGGTTGCCCCAACCTCTGTCTATAGGGGGCGAGGGCCCGGTCTAGGGCGGGCAGGAAAATAGGAGAGGGAAAGGCTTCCCCCAGGAATTGAACCACGGGGACATTTTCCACCCGGGGGTAAAAATCCGAGGGATTAGGGCCATCGATGTGGCGGCTAAGGACTCCAAAGCCGAGCCGGTTGCTGCGGGGTTGCCAACTGGGGGCAGTACGCTGCAACCAATCGGTGAAATCGGTGGCGGCGGCCATGCTCTCGACCAATTCATTAATCCTCTCCGGGGGGGGCAGACTCTCGGCCAGTTGAGGGACATCTTCGGGTTGAATGACCCAGGCTTTTTCCAGCAGGGCCTGCCGCTGGGAGGGAGTTTGCCAGGCCAACAGGGCATATTTGGCCGGGGTTTCGGGTAAGGTTTCAGCCGCTACGGGCTGCCCCTGGGCTAGGGCTAACAGGGCCTGTTGCACCGAACCACCGGCGATCTCCCAATCCTGGGCGGCCCCCGCCCAGTCTCCCTGCCACCAGCGCAAGCTGCCTCGCCCCTGGTGTAGGAAACCGGTTAGTTCTGGGTCCTGGGGGTATGCCGCCAGAATCTCTCCGTACCGTTGCTCCAGGCGCTGGGTCACGGGGGCATAGAGGCTAGCCAGGGGATCCAACCGCCAGATCGGGCTGGTTACCAGGGCTGGATGGCGAATCATTTCCAGGGTCAGGGCCTCTACGGCACCGTCCCTATCCCCCATTTGTAGGCTGCTAAAGCCCAGGCCGAAAAAGACCCCGGGTTTAGCCGGCACCAGCGCTGCGGAGTTCTGAAAGGATGCCCGGGCCAGTTCCGGTTGCTGATTTTCGAGCTGGAGCCAGCCCAGGTTGGAATGGCCAAATTCCTGGTAGGGCACGATGGCATTGCCGACCTCAAACCAGGCGATCGCATCCTTCAGTAAAGTCGCTCTTAGTTCTGGGTTATCCCTGACCTGGTAGCTCAGATCGCCCAGATTCCAGCCCAGTTGGTAGGGGTAGTAGGGCTCCCAGGGGGCCAGGCTATGGGCCTGGCTGAGCGCTTGGACAAAGCCATTGACATCCTGTTTGGCCAGGGCGGCAAACCCCTGGTTGGAGAGGGCCCAGGCCCGGTGAATGGGGATGAGCCAGAGGCCCATAGCCAGGGTCAGGCCCAGCCCCAGGGCCGCCAGCAGGCGATTGAGGCGAGGGAAGGGTAAATCGGTCGCGGCCGTGGTTGCAGGAGCGGCAGACGGCAGCGGCGACCCCGCCAGGGGGCCTTGGGGATGGAAGGTGGCGGCCAGGGTGGCTAAGTACACCCAGAGCACCCCCCCAATCGCCACAATGTCCAGTTGGTAATCGGTCAAGCTGAGCAGGCTAAAACCGATGAGGGCCGCTACCAGGCACCAGACCAACCCGGGTGACAGACCAGCGGGGGTTTGGTGAGCCCCTTGTCGCTGCCAGCGCCAGACCAGAACGATCAGAACCGCCCCCAGGGCGAGCGGCACCAGCATCCCCCCCAGGCCCAGTTCCCCCCAGAGTTGGGCCGGGGTGCTGTGCAGTTGGAATTGCAGCTCCGCATCGCGTCCGGCCCAGTGGGGCCGGTAATGCTGGTAGACCAGGGGCACACTGCCCGGCCCCACCCCCGTGAGGGGATGGCTTTGGCCCATGCGCCAGCCCACCGCATTGGTGACTGCCCGGTAAGAGAGCTCCCCCCCGGCCAGGTGGCCACTGGTGAGCTTGGCCAATCCCTGGCGTAAGCGGCTGTTACTGAGCATCGTTAGGATGAGCAACCCGGTTGCCCCCGACCCCAAAGCCAGCACCAGACGGCGGGGAAGAGGGCTATAGACCAGGGCCACCCCCAGACCCACCAGGCCGGTTACTAGAAGGGCCAGCCAGCCGCCGCGGGAACTGGTGGTGTAGAGGTTAATCAGCCCCAATCCGGTGGCTACCATCCACACCCACCGCCGCCACCCCTTAGCCCCTAGGGCCAGCCCCACAAACAGGGGCAAAACTAGGACCAGATAGCCCGCCACGTAGTTTTGGTGACCCATGGGTTGCCAATTTCTCAGGCTGGTGAATTGAAAGCTAAAGCGGGCCTCCACCCCGTACTGCTGCAAACTCTGCAGCCGAGCCCGCTCTGGCCCGTAAATTTGAGTCACCCACAGGCCCAGACTGAGCCCGATCAAGGCCAGGGCCAGATAACCCTGCCATTCCAGCAGTCGCTGCATCCGAGCCGTGTCCTGAAGCCAGCCCTTGAGGGCATAGAGGGCGGCCAGACCCCCGACCGCGGCCCAGCTATACCAGCGGGCCTGGGCCGGAAACTCGGCTCCCAGGGTGGAGATTCCCAACCCCACCAGGGCTAAAAGGGCGACCCAGTCCAGCCCATTCCCCAGGGCAAGCTGGGGCAGGGGCTTGTGCCATACCTGCCATAGCAACCAGAGGATGGGCAGGGCCAGGGCTACCTGCCAGAGGAATACCCAGGGCCAGGCCACCATCAGGGTGCTGCTGCCAGGCAATAGGGTAAATAGGCCGTAGAAGGCGGCGGTGAGGAGCCCAAGCAGGGTTCCGTCTGCCGAGTTTTGGTGCCTGGCGTGGGAGGAGTCGGTTGGGGACTGAATCATGGCAGGGGCTCAGGGGATAGGCGGGAGAGGCGAAAGAGGTTGCGGGTCGGATGAGGGAGTCCCAGGGCCTGGCCTCTGAGGGTTTCCAGACGATGATCCAGGGCGGGAAACTCCCTCGGCCAGGGTTGAAACAGATTCAGTTTACTGACTAGGGCGTAGGTCTGTAGGTGCTGGGGGTAGAGAATCAGGGAAATCTGCTTGGCCTGGTAGTTGCGGTAGGCAAAGGTGAGGGCGCCTCGGTAGGGTTGGCTGGGGCTGGCCCTGAGGGCGGTGAGCCAGGTTTTTAGAGGCTGCCGGGTCAGGCTTGCTTCCAGATCCCTCAAGGGCCAGTCAGGGCTGTCGCTGACCGCCTCGGCGTAGGTGGCCCAATGCTGGGCCGGATCGAGCCAGGCAGCCAGTAGGCGCAGGTCTAGGGCCGTTGGTTGGCTGGCCAGGGTTGCTTCCACCTGCTCCAGGGCCGCTGGCCGATCGGAGTCAGCCCTTAGCACCGCTTGGACTATGGGTCTGAGCCGGTTGCTATCCACTCCTGCCAGCGGCTGGTCGGTCCACCAACCCAGTACCACCCGGGTTTCATAGAGGGCGTTAAAGCCTGGATCGGTAGGATGCAGTTGGGTCAGCAAGCGATCATACTCGGCCAGGGTCTGCTGAACCACGGGCCCATAGAGAGCCTGCAGCGGCTCAGACTGCCACGGGGGGTAGGTGAGGGCCGCCGGATTCACCAGGGCCTCTAGGGTCAAGGCGGCGATCGCCAGCTGCCGTTGCCCCTGGGCCTCGAGCAATACCCCTAACAGCCAGTAGCCATAGTTGCGGTGCCGTGGTAGCAACTGCACCGCTCGGGCGGCATAGGTCAGGGCCAAGGCTGGATCGTCCTGCTGGTGGAGGACGGCCAAATTTTGGTTAAACCAGACATCGTTGGGGGCCGCCCGCTGGGCCCGGTGGGCATAGTCCAGCAGCAGCGATCGCAGATTATCCTTCGCCTCCGAGTCTCCCAGTACCTGATCCAGGCCGTAGAGGGCCTCGCTAGCCACCGCCGCCGCCGTCGGGTCCCAGGGGCTCAGTAGGGTAGCCCGATGCCAATGGCGATCGGCCCGGTTCAATTCCTGACGGTAGAAGGCACCATCGGCCCAGGCCCCAAAGCCAACGGTGAGGGTAAAGGGCAGCCAGAGGTAGAACAACAGACCCACCCAGATCCAGAGAGCCAGGCTGGCCCCTCGCCGCCGGGCTGGAGAAAGTTCTATCCGACCTAGGCCGTAGGCATCGCCTAGGCTGATCAACAGCACTACCAGGATCAAGAGGGTGGCCGCGATGGGAATATTTTCCAGCTGATAGTCGGTCAGACTGGAAACCCCGTAAGCCCCCAGGCCGCCGCCGATACCCCCCAGCAAAGCCCGATCCCGGTGGGATAGGGGTTGCTGCCACAGCCGCCACCAGAGCCGCCCCACCAGCGCTAAGCCCACCAGATACAGCAGTAACCCGGGCAGGCCCAGTTCTCCGGCAAGTTGCAGCGGTGTGTTGTGGAGCTGCTGAATATGATCTAACCCCGTTCCCGCTTCGATGGGGCGATAGAGATTGGAGACCCGGCTCATCACCCCCGGGCCCACCCCGACCAGGGGGCGATCGCCCAGGATGTTGCGGCCTAGACGCAGCATAAACCAGCGATCCAGGGTCGGACCATCGGCCTGAAAGCCGCCGCCGGGAGCGAACCAGGCTCGAATCCGCGGGTTCGTGGCCAGCCCTAGAGCAACCAGGCCCAGACCCACCAGACCGAGCCCCGCCCACCGCCAGCGCTGCCGTCCCCGGGCCCGCGCCAGCCGCGTCAACCAGGTGACCAGCAACCAAAGCACCCCGCCCAGGGCGGCCCCCCGAGAACCACTGATGTAAAGGGCCAGGGCCATGAGCACCGTGGCCAGACTGGCGAGGGAGCGGATCCAACCCCGGTAGGCGATCGCCGCCGCTACCCCTAGGGGCAAGGTCAACACCAGGTAGCCGCCGACAAAATTATGGTGCCCCAGGGGCTGATAGTTTCGGATCGCCCGCCAAAAGTCTTGCCCCTGTTCCAGGTCCGGGGCTGGTCGCCACAGCGCCAGACTGACCACCGCCACCCCAGCGGCTACCGCCACCCAGCCCAGCCACAGCCGAGACCGGGTGAGGGGGCTGCGATCGACCCAGTTGCGATAGGCATACAGACCCAACCCATAGCTAACCGCCAAACTGGCATTCCAACCTGCCACCCGGGGAAAGGGAGAAAACCCGCTCGATAGCACCAGACCGAGGCCGGCGGCAGCCAGCCAGCCATCTAACCCGTGGCCCAGCCGGTATAGGGGCACCGGCCACTGGCGTAGCTTCACCATGAGCCAGCCCAGCAGGGCCAGCCAACCCAACTGCCATAGCCCTATCCAGGGCCAACCGACCATGCGGTAGTAACTTAAGGGCAACCAACTAAAGCCAACCAGAATGGCCAGGTTCAACCCGAGCAGGTAGCCCAGCCCAGACCACGGGGTTAGGGGTGGGGCCGAGTCAGAGGTGCTCACCATGGCAGACTGGGGTTCAATAGGCTCCCTTACCCCGCCAGACCAGGCCTAGAGTCTCTATCAAAATTTCCAGGTCTAAATTAAGCGACCAGTTATCGATATAGTGCAGATCAAGGCGAGCCACATCGTCAAAGGTATCAATGTCCGAGCGGCCGGAAATTTGCCATAGCCCGGTTACCCCCGGCAGCACCTGATGGCGAATGTGATGCCAGGCATCAAAGCGGGCCACGTCACGCACCGGCAGAGGGCGAGGTCCCACCAAGCTCATCTGGCCGCAGAGCACATTCAGCAACTGGGGTAATTCGTCCAGACTGGTACGACGCAGCCAGGCCCCCACCCGGGTAACGCGGGGGTCATGCTTGAGCTTGAACAAAATGCCATCGGCGGTTTCGTTGCGCTGTTCCAGGCGCGCCTGCTGTTGGGACGCATCCACGGCCATGGTTCGGAACTTCCACACCCGGAACCGCCGGCCCTGCAGCCCCACCCGCTCCTGCCGGAAAAAGACTGGCCCGGGAGAATCCAGCACAATGACCAGGGCAATGGCCACCAGCATAGGGGCCAGAACCACCACCCCCAGGGCCGCCCCCAGGTAGTCCAGCCATCGCTTCAGGCGGTAATCCCAGCCGCCCATCAGGGGCGCCTCTAGGCGTAGGGTAGGCAATCCGGCCACGGTTTCGGGGGTACCGCGGCGGTAGAGCATATCCCGACTGGTGGGCAGCAGTTGCATGGTAATGCCGGCCCGCCGCAGTTTCCAGTACAGTTCCGAGGCCAAGTCTGCCGAGGGAATGCCCTCGGCCAAGACGAGGGTGGCCCGGGAGGCCAAAATCGCTTGGTAGGTGGTAGAAGAGTTGGCTGTGGCCGCTAGGGCGGCCCCAATCACCGGTAGCTGGGCCCGCTGGGCGAGCAGGTCAGCCAGCCGCTTGAGGCGGTGAGCCGGCGCAATTAAAAACACCTGGGTAGGGGCATGGGCCTGATCCAGGGGCTTAAGCATCAAGGTCATGAGGATGCGGGCCAGGACAATCAGCCCCACACTGGTCAACCAGGCCGAGAAGAACAGCGATCGGGGCAAATCCAGCTTGGGATCGACGAAATACATCACTACCAGGGATCCCAGGTAGACCAGGCTAACCAGCTTACCCGCCCGCAGGTAATTCCTCACCTGGCGGCCTGCCCCGTATAGGCCACCGTAGGCCAATAGTCCTATACTGCATCCCACTAATATCCAAAAGGGGCTAGGCAGCCCTAGCCAGGTCCACCACACCAGTCGAGGCGGGATCGGCGAGAAAAACTGATTCAAGAACCAGGCCGTATGCCAGGCCAGGCCCAGGGCTAACCCATCACTTACCATTAGGGCCAGCCCCCGCTGCATAGGCCAGGTCCAGACATCCCTGAGGCGGAGCCGTCGGGGGGCTCGAATATCCTGGCGGGGAGACAGTCGCGGCCCAATAACAGCAGGGGCAGTACGGGGGCAATCCATAGCTAATCTAACGGAGGGCGGGGGCAAACCTATCCCCCCAGTATTCCGCAATTTCCTGGAGAAACCATCATGGGTCAACCAGTTGGGGCGGAGTCAGGCTAGCCAGCCAGCCGACCGGCGGCAGCGGCCCCCCGGGGGCCAACCCACCTAGGTTAGCGAATGGCACCCAGGGTATTTTTCCAACTTAATTCTTTGCCCAAAACCATCAGCGCCCTTTGATCGGCGCCGCTAAACAGGGAGCTTTCAATTAATTCCGCCAAAACTTGCTGGGCCAGTTGGGCGGCAAACAAGCCACCGGAACGCAGCAGATGACTGTAGTAACTAAACTGGGATTTGCCCTGCTGGTTGAGGTGAAAGCGATACACCTGGTCCTGGCTCATTTTGTAAACGGGGGTGTTGGCCGGTACCACAACCCTAGGAATGCCATGATTGCCGTAGGGCTGTTGCCCGGCCTCCGCCCAGGTGCCCACCAGCACCACCCCCAGCAGAGTTCGAGTTTCCTGCACCAGGTCGGGGGTAAACAGGGGATCAGGCTCGCTAGATAGGCGGGGGCCATGGTTCAAAAAGAGCGGGTTAAACAGCTGGGAGTTATACACCAACCCCACAGCCCAATGACGACTTTCGCTATCAAAACTGACAAATTGACCAAAGCCGCAATCCTCTGGGCAGGGGGGGGCCTTCACATCCTGGGCATCATCCACTTGCACCACGTAGTCACAGTGGGAGTTAGACTTCACCACCTTACCGATGCGACAGCGCTTCGCCTGAGTCAACCCATCCATAGCCCTAGGGCATCCCAACAAGAACATGGGTACTTATTGTAAGGGCATCTCTCCCCGCCGGAGCAACCCTGTGCCGAGAACTTCACAGAACCAGCAGACCTACCCCCACCAGGGCTAGCAACACCCCTGTGATCGCCCGTCCCGTGACCCGATCCCCCAGGGCTGCGGCCAGGGGTAAAACAAACAAGGGACTGGTGGCGGTGAGGGCTTGGGCCACCCCCGTAGGCGCATACTTGAGCGCCGTTTGCTGTAAATAAATAGCCAGGTAAGTCCCCAAAAAAGCGGCCAAGGCCACCACTCCCAGCACCCTGGGAGAACGCAATGGGCTGATCTGGGCCATCCCCTGGCCCTGGCCCAGCAACAGGCCAACAATAACCGCCAAGCCGCCCATCAGCCGCAGTAGCGAACTCCACAGCGGGTCTACCGCCGTTCCGGCCAGCATGGCCCGAGACATCACCGCTCCGGTCGCCTGTCCCAGGGCGGCCAGAATACCGTAGACAATGCCCCGCCGGTTGGGTTTGGCGCTCTCCCCAGGGATGGCGGGGGTCCGCTCCGACACCACCCAGCCTACGCCCAGCAGCGTCAGAGCAATCCCCACCCCATCTCGGCGACTCAGCACTTCGCCTAAACTGACCAGGGCCAGTAGGGCAGCCAGGGGCGGTGCCAGGGTTTCTAGCAATAGCGCCCGGCGAGGCCCCAGACGATTGATCGCCCCAAAGTAGGCGGTATCGCCCAGACCTATACCGATCATGCCGCTGCCGATCAGGACCGCCTGCGATCGCAGATCCAGACCCGCCGGCGGGCGGTGGAGCAGCACCAGGGTGGCTAACAGAAGGCCCAGGGCAATCGCCCCCTTGGCCAGGTTGAGCCCCAGGGGTGGCAGGTACTGACCCAGCCGACTAAACATCACCGCCGCCACGGCCCATAGAAAAGCCGCCGTCAAAGCCGCCAGTTCACCCCTCATTCACCCTTCTTCCTGCAACGACTCCTGATTTCCGATCCTAGAGGGATGCCACCCGCCGGCCAGTTTATCCAGTTAACCTCAAAGCTCTACAGAATCTTCACATAAAAAATTCAGGATTGTACTGACTGGCCCGGCCAGGGCTGTAGATAGAACCAGACGAAAGCTGTCTACCTGTCTGGCCAACAAGTAAGGAGTCATCTGACCATGCGTATTTGGGCCCTCGCCTCCTGTAGCGGTCTACTGGCTTTGGCCGCCTGTAGTGCCGATCAACCCCACTCTCCCCAGGTAGATGAACCGTCTCCCCCCGAAGCGACCTCAGCTTCCAGCCAGACCCCGACGAACCCCGGGACTCCTACCGCCAGGGGTGTTACTTCACCTGAAACCAATCCACCTCGGCTGCGCCAGTCCGCTGCGGCCTCCTCCACCAGGGGGGCAGCCCTCACCGCTCGAGGCCGGGGCCTATCCCCCAGGGTCAAACCCCAAACCCTAACGCCGACTGGCAGCCAGCCTTCGCTATCGGCCCAGGCTTTGCGCGCTCGGGTACAGCAAATTAGGGCCCAGCGGGCCAAGGCTACGCCCATTTCCCTGGGATCCTTCTCCCCCGCCCCGGTGTCCCAGGGCCCCATCGCCCCGGCTGAACCTCAGGCCCGGGCCAGCGGTGAGGACAGGGCTAACCCCGTGGCCAACCCCAGGGCCGAAGCCAGCCAGACCCAGACCCTCAACCGAGGGATTCTACAGGCCAGGGTCACCCCTGTACCCCTGCCGGCTCGCCCCAGTCCAGCCAGTCCAGCGCAGCCTCTAGAGTCCCAGGAGCCGGCGGTCAGATCCCTCCTCCCTAGCCCTGAGGCCTCGGTCGCGACGCCCTCTTCGGCTACCGCCCTAGCCCCAACGGAGTCCGCCACCCTAGCCCGCAACTTTCCGATTCGAACCTCCAGCCACCAGGGCTACAGCGCTCGTGGGGGGACTGCCCCCTCCCTTACCCCACCCGCCCCGCTGGTCAGTCGCCAATCCGATCCCAGGGCCGATGCCCCCATCCAGTCGCCGACCCGGGTTCACCAGGGAGCTAACCTGGTTTCCAGCCCAGGGGTTCCGGGCAGCCCCAGCGAGGCTCAACGGCCCAGTCCTAGGGCAGCGTCCCTGGGGGATAGGGCTCTCTCCACGACCGAGAATCCCGAATCACCCTCCATCGCCAGGCAGACACCGCCGGTGCCGCCTGCAGCCGTACCGCCGTCTTCCCAGCCAGAATCCCAGCCCTCAGCCGGTAGCTCGGCCCTTCATTCGCCCCCCTCTACCCTGGCGGCCCCTTCGCTCTCATCCACCACACCCAGGTTTTCCCCCCGGGCAATCCCCTCTCCTGCCCCGGTTGCCCCAAGCACCCGGGTAGACCCGGCCCATGGGGCACCCTCCGGTACTCCCCAGGCCTCTCTACCCGAGAGCCTACCCCTGCATGGGGAGTCCTCAGGGGCCACCATTACTCAGCTCCGGTCACGACTCCAGGGTGTGCCTCCGGCCGCCCTGCCCCAACCCGACCCGACCACCGCCGCTGAGCCCGACCTGACGGTGCTCACCTCCAAGGGCACCCTGCCGATCAGCAACCTGTCCCTGGAGGAGTCGACCATAGACCCGGATCGATTTGATCTGAGCTCCGATCAACCGGATAGCTCCGAAACAGACGTCAACCCTCCAGGCTGATCCCCCAGGTCTACCGAAAGGTTAGCTAAGCCTAATTCCCTAATGGGTTTCATCCCTTCATCAGCCCCGGCCAGTATCAAGGCCAAGGGGATTGAGTGGGCCTTTGGGTCTGGTGCCAACCCGAACCGAGTCCGTTGGCCTCCAGGTGAGCCTCCAGGGTGAGGTTTGACAAAGACCGGGGAAATGCCCGGCTAACGGCCCATCCCCTGGCAATTCTCTCGGCTGGGGACGTTCTCCCCTGCGGTTAGGTTAGGATCAATTGAGCAGAGTCTCCTTGCCAAAACCTATGGTGCAGAAAATACATAAAACCGACGAAGAGTGGCAACAGCAGCTCACCCCTGAACAGTATCAGGTCACTCGCAAGCATGGTACCGAGCGCGCCTTTACCGGCGAATACCACGACAATAAGGCGGCCGGCACCTACACCTGCGTCTGTTGCGGGTCTGAGTTATTTTCCTCTGAAACCAAGTACGACTCGGGTACCGGCTGGCCCAGTTTCTGGGCTCCCTCCCAGGCTGAAAATGTCGCCACTAAGCGGGACTTTAGCCACTTTATGGTGCGCACCGAGGTGTTGTGTGCCGTCTGTGATGCCCACCTGGGGCATGTGTTTAATGATGGACCCGCTCCCACCGGCCAGCGTTACTGCATGAACTCCGCCGCCCTGAAGTTCTATCCTCAAGCTGCCGAGGGTTCCCAGGATGCTTAAGGGAATTTAACCCACGGTGGATCTTCACTGCGTTATCCAGGGCAGCGGGCCGCCGTTGCTCTGCCTCCACGGCCACCCGGGCTCAGCCCAAACCATGGCGGTCTTTTGCGAACGGCTATCGGGCCGGTATCAAACCCTGGCCCCTGATTTACGGGGCTATGGAGCTAGCCGGGTTAAGGCCCCTTTTAGCCTCACCGATAGCCTCCAGGATCTAGTGACTCTGCTGGACCAGCAAGGCATTGATCGCAGCCTGGTATTGGGATGGTCCCTGGGCGGTATTCTAGCCCTGGAATTGGCCCTGCGTTTCCCTGAGCGGGTGACGGGCCTGATTTTAGTGGCGACGGCGGCCCGGCCCGTCGGAAATCACCCTCCCCCCTCCTGGGTAGAGTACGTCAACACCGGCTTGGCTTCCCTGCTCAATTTGGCCTGGCCCGGGCATCCCTGGGTTAGGTACGGCCTCGGGCCGCGATCGCTCTATCGGTATCTGCTGCGGCAACACACCCCGGCCGCCTATGCTCGTTTGGCCCAGGAGGGTTTTTGGGCCTTCCTGAGAACTTCGCCCTATGCCCATCGAGCCCTCAACCAGGCCATGGTCCAGGGCTACAACCGCCTCCCCGATCTAGGGAAAATCCAGGTTCCTTGTCTGGTCCTGTGCGGGGCCGAGGATCGCCACATCACCGCCCAGGCCAGCCTGGAAACCGCCCGCCATCTACCCCAGGCCGAGAGCCGCTGCTACCCCAACACCGCCCATCTATTACCCTGGGAAATTCCCCACCAGCTTTTAGCTGATATTGAGACCTGGCTAGAGCGCCAGGCAGAATTTCCCCCGCAGAAAGGGCCCTAGCCAGGCTCCCGACGAGTTGGATCAAGTACCTGGTTACAGGCGACGCACCGTCGCTTGACCATCCTTCACCTCGCCCACCAAAACTTCATTGGCAACGCCCACAAACAGGCCATTGTCCAGTACACCAGGAATGTTGTTGATGGTTTTTTCCAGACTGGCCGGGTCGTCAATGCCGTCAAAGGTTACATCCAGAATCATATTCCCCTGGTCTGTAATCACCGGGCCATCCTTTTTGATGCCCATTCGCAACTCGGGCCGACCGCCCAGGGCAATCAGGGCCTGGGTAACCGGCGTTACCGCTAGGGGTAGGACCTCCACCGGGAGGGGAAAGGTGGTGCCCAACTTGGCCACTAGCTTCGAGCTATCCACCACGACGATAAAGTATTTGGCCAGGGCATCGACGATTTTTTCGCGGGTATGGGCCGCGCCACCGCCCTTAATTAAATTCATCTGGGGATCCACTTCGTCGGCGCCATCAATGGCCAGGTCAATGGCTTCAATTTCATCCAGAGTAGTCAGGGGAATGCCGTACTGCTTAGCCAGCACAGATGCTTGAAAGGAGGTGGGCACCCCTTTAATATTGCTCAACTCTCCGGCGGCTAATCGTTCCCCAATGAACTGAATGGCAAAGGCCGTGGTTGATCCCGTACCTAGCCCCACAATGGTGTTGGACTCCACCCGGGCCGCGGCCTGCCGGCCCACCTCTTGCTTCATCAGCTTGACCGGATCCATTTCCGCAGTCATTGCTCTCACTCCTTCGGGTCGATCGCTTATTTTTCGGATCTAGCATGACTTAAACCGTTCCCCCTGCATAGCCTGTTAGATTAATCACAGCCGGTTATCTGGACATCCCCCCTATGGCTTCCTCGGTTCCCCTAGGCAGTCTCTCCACCTCCCTCAGCGAAGCCGGGCACCAGCGCTTGTGGTACTGGCGGGGTTGGCGTGT
>DVEE01000298.1 GCA_015295885.1 Leptolyngbyaceae cyanobacterium M65_K2018_010 | reverse complement strand
CGTCACCCCTGCTCTTCAAGCTGCTCCATGAGAAAGCCGCCCTGCCGGTCATGGAGGGTAAAGCCTTGCTGTTTAAGAAATTTGCCGACCTAGACGCCTTCCCCATCTGTCTCGATACTCAAAACACCGACGAAATTGTCACCGCAGTCAAGCACTTGGCACCGGTTTTTGGCGGCGTCAACCTGGAAGACATCAGCGCCCCCCGCTGCTTTGAAATTGAGGCCAGACTGCGCCAAGAGTTGGATATTCCCGTATTCCACGATGACCAGCATGGCACCGCGATTGTTTCTCTGGCGGCCCTGGTCAATGCCTTAAAGCTGGTGAATAAGACGCTACCCCAGATCAAGGTGGTTGTGAATGGAGCCGGAGCCGCCGGCGTGGCCATCGCTAAACTGCTGTTTAAAGCTGGGGCCAGCACTATTATCTCCCACCATCGAGATGACCTCAACCCCCAAAAGCGCGAGTTCGCTGTGGAACAGTCGGGTACCCTGGCCGATGCTATGGTCGGGGCCGATGTGTTTCTTGGGGTCAGTGCGCCAGGGGTGGTTTCCGTTGAGATGGTGGAGTCCATGGCTACCGATCCGATCGTCTTTGCCATGGCCAACCCCATTCCCGAAATTCAGCCGGAGCTAGTCACTGACAAGGTGGCCGTTATGGCTACAGGGCGCAGTGATTATCCCAACCAGATCAACAATGTGCTGGCGTTCCCTGGGGTACTGCGCGGGGCCCTGGATTGTCGAGCCCAGGAAATTACCCCCTCTATGTATTTGGAGGCCGCCTTTGCCATCGCCGCTCTGGTGAGCCCCCAAGACCTTCACCCTGAGCACATTATTCCCTCGGTGTTTGACGAGCGGGTCGCGATCGCGGTGGCCTCGGCGGTCAAGCATGCCGCCCGAGTAGACGGAGTGGCGCGGAAATAAACTATGCCCCCCTCGGTGCCCGTTCCCCAAGCAGGGCTCATCAGCCTCAAACTTCCACAGGTGTGGGGAAAGAACCTACACCCTGCCAGGGCTAAGGGGGCATGACAGGGTAGATATCCCAGAGTATGAATTGGTCGATGGAACCCTGGTTCCAATCCTCTACCCGGCCTCGACGCCGGATGAGGCAGCGAAATCCGTCTGCAAAAAGAATCTTCTCACCTAGAGAGGTCGATAGGCCCGGTAATTGATATTGGGAAAGATATTATCGACCGCTTCCACCTTGGTCAGCCAGCCAGAGTCAATCTTGCCCCGCCAAATATCGTCCCACAGCTTCTGGAACCGCATCAGGTGGGTGCGAGTACGGCGCACGGCGTAGGGAACCATGGTACCCGTTCGCATAATAAATGCCCAGTCGCTGGATTGGGCCAGCAACAACTCCCGAGCCGCCTGGTTTAGGGCCCGCCACTCTAATTCATCGGCGGGTTCCCGCTTAGCCAGTTCAATCATCCGCTCCGCCGCCTTATGCAGGTGTGGGTAAATCCAGGAATTAGTTTCATTCAGCCAATACTCGTGGAAGCCCTTGTACCCCCAACTCGACTGGGAGGGACGGCATACCTGCTGGGTCGGGTGAGCCCGCAGATAGTCGGCCAGGTGGGTCATTTCGTAGGTGCTTTGGTCGTACCAGCTTTTGCGAAAGAGGTAATCCAGGAACCACGGACCCT
>DVEE01000259.1 GCA_015295885.1 Leptolyngbyaceae cyanobacterium M65_K2018_010 | reverse complement strand
TCAAAAGGTTAAAAAAAAAGGTCGCTTGGGCAAGATTGTTTGAAAGGGGTGAGAAGACTATAGGCCTATGGCAAACAGTGAGCTAGTATTGGCTTGCCCTGGGGCACGGGAGAGTTGAGGGTCCACAATCCTAGGCATAGTGATCAATAAATTAGATTTTTAAGGTGAAGTGAACCCTTTAGGGGTTGGCCGGTGCCATCCAGAGGACCAGCAAGATCCCTGGGGGAAGGCTTCTCTAACCGCTTCTTTCACGATGAGAACCAGATTTTGAACTTACCTGGCGCGATGTAAGGATGCTAAGTTGCCCCTTCTGCAAGTTTGAGAATGTTGACAGCGCCCCCACCTGCGAAGGGTGTGGACAGCCGCTGCAACGCTGGCTTAGCTTAATCTGGTCTCAGCCTGGAACCCACTCCGATGGTTGCGAAGCTCCCTACCTGGACCCTGGCAACCGCTATCGACGGATTGGCGAAGCCTTAGAGCTGGCTTCCCCTGGCGGGGTGAATGGTAAAGCCCAGTTGGTGATAGATTGCTACCCCACGGTTGATTCTCCCCTCACCCAGTTGCAAACTTTCTGGCGTCAATCCCCGCACCTGGATGCGGTCAGCCATTCCGAAATCGGCCCCTTGCCGCCAGTGGCCTTGCCCTATCTGGCCCTGCAGGCAGAGCACTTTCCCTCGATCCCAGAGCTCCATGATGTGGTGCAGACCGAACACCAGCTTATTTTGGTGCTCGAAGACCGCACTAATTGGCCATGTTTGACCTCAATTTGGTCGGATTGGAATGCCAAGCCACTTCAGCAGACCCAGTGGCTGTTTGAGATCACCTTGCTCTGGCAGGCCCTGGCTCCTTGGCAGGCCCAGGGTACTCTACTGCAGCCTGACCGACTGGTTTTAAGTGCTAATGGCTTAGTGTGTCTTAGGCAGATTGATGGGCCATCCAGTCAGCCCTTAACCCTACAGTCCCTTGGGCAGTTCTGGCGGCACCATCTGCTGACCCCCCAGGACGGCCCGGATTCGGCCTTAAAAGAGATCATTATCGCCCTGGCTGAAGGTCAGCCAACCTCTGTGGAACAACTGCAAGCCAGCCTAGCGGCCTTGGCGGCCAGGTACCAAGATCCTGAAGCGGGAGAGGAGGCCGGGCATTATCCTGGGGTGGAATGCCCCCCTGCCCCTGGTCAGAGGGAGGATCAAGCCTACTTGGACGGGGATGATGGTCCGCTGTCCCTGGCTAATTCTCCAGCCTACTTCTATGACACCGAGGATAGGATTGACTCCCTGGAGTCTCCTACTATGGTTTTGCCCATGAAGTTGCTATCTCTGGAAGATGCAGGCCAAAGCCATGTCGGTCGGCAACGCCGACATAACGAAGATTGGTTCTTCACCCAAACGGAGATCAGTCGCTCTAACGCTCCCTCGGGTTCGACCCTGCGTGCCAGGGGCTTGTACATCCTCTGCGATGGGATGGGTGGCCATGCCTCCGGAGAAGTAGCCAGTCGTCTGGCTGTCACTACTCTGCAAAGGTTTTTTGAGCAGCACTGGGGAGACCACCTGCCTGATCAGGACACTTTGTTGCAGAGTATTGTGATGGCTAATCAGGCTATCTTTGATGCCAACCAAGCTAAGGCTTCTGCGGGCATTGCCCGCATGGGGACGACCCTGGTTTTGGTACTGGTACAAGATTTAAAGGTGGCAGTGGTCCATGTTGGAGACAGCCGATTATACAGTTACTCCAAGCGTTTTGGACTGAAACAACTAACCGTTGACCATGAAGTAGGTCAGCGAGAAATCACCCGTGGTGTTGAACCGGCCATTGCCTATGCTCGACCCGATGCTTATCAACTGACCCAGGCCCTAGGACCACGAAGTCACGATAGCTTGAGGCCTGGTATTAGTTATCACGACATTGTGGAAGATACGCTGCTTGTGCTCTGCTCAGATGGACTGAGCGACAATGACTTGCTGGAGCGCCATGAGGTCAGTCACATTGCCCCCTTGCTCAGGAGTCAGGCGAGTTTGCGCCAGGGCGTTGAAGAGTTAATTCACCTGGCTAACGACAATAATGGCCATGACAACATCACCGCCATCCTGGTACGCCTAAAGTTGCAGCCGGATGCCAGCCACCTCTCGGGTTATGCTCAGTCCTAGCCCCTGCACCGATCAGGATCGGGTCAGCCAGCCCTGGAGTCAACTGGCTATCAGTAGCAGACAAAGCTTCTGGGTCCGCGGATGTACTGATTCATGGACCAGGGCTCATGGATTCTCTGGGGCTGAAATTAGGTCAAGTCGCCGATGTCTTGGCCTCAGGCAGTCTTTAGGATAGAGTTATCGAAATAATGTACAGTCCCCTTTGGGGTTTCTGCCTTTTAAGCTTGGCTCCAGGGGAATGGAAGCAATCAGAGTGCCTACCTATGACGACTCCTGAGCAGGTGATTGAGGAAATCTTTGCTAAGCGACGCTTAACCCGTCGGGACCAGCAAATGATCATGGCGATGTTTTCTAAACGAGCCCTAAGTGCTAAGGAAGCTGATCTGATTAATCGAATCTATGAGGCTCTGAGCCAAGGGCGATTGCGGGTGGTGGACTGAGCGGAACGGGCTCTGGGATTTCTACCACCAATTCCACAAAGTCCGTTTGAGGAGCTCAGTAGGTGGGTGCAATTAAATAATTAAATATAAAGATGCGGTTGTGGCGGGGGTGGAACCCTCTGTCCGGGAGCTGCGCCGTTCATCTGAGCGGCTCACGACGCAGCCCCCAGGCTCCCTTCTTACCATTAACTTAGACTCACCTACTTAGCTGTCGATCGATCCACCGGCGGATCAAAGGGTAGGGTTATACCGCTTCATAGGCCTCGGCACTTAAATGGGCGTGAGCCATAGAGAAAAGACCCAGCCACCTCCAGCCAGTTCTGTCCAGTTGCCAGTAACACGGCCTGTGGTGGTCACAGTTGTGCCATCGGCTAGGGTTCTCAGCAGGTTGTACTCTGGACCGGGCCCATCAAACACCAGAGCTCCTTCTCCATCGGTACTGACTCGCATTTGCTGCCCGCCTCCCGTAGGTGGCGGGGTTGTAGGCGGTGGGGTAGTCGGTGGAGGCGTGGTCGGCGGTGGGGTGGTCGGCGGTGGGGTGGGGCGTGGTTCAGTCGCATCGTACAAAGCCCGCCAGGTGGCGGCATCGACAATGCCAGTGACGGGTAACCCATTGACCCGCTGAAATTCCCGCACGGCGGCCTGGGTAGCCTCATCGTAGATACCGGAGATGACGAAATTACCGGGCAAAAAGCCAATCTGCCGCAGCCGCCGCTGCAAGTCCATGACATTGGGGTCAGGCAAAGGTTGCGGTAGGGGCTGTGGACTGGGTCGAGTTGGACCTTGGCCACTGGCAAATTTAAGGAAGGTGCCATCTACCCAGCGACCATCGGTGAGTTCTGTCCAGGTGCCGCTAAATCTGCCTGTGAAGGCTATTTGGGTTCCATTCACGTACTGCCCAACCCGGGCAAAACTGGTGCCGGGGCCGGTCCTAATATTGAGGCCGTAGCCCGCAGGAGTAATGACCGTTGCAATGTTCGTAGAGGTACTAATACAAGCATTGCGTTCCCGGGGTACGCTGCTGACCAGGTTGCCTGCCACCCAGGTGCCATTGGTGAGCTGCAGCCAACCATTTTGACGGGCCCCAGATAAGGTCAGAGGACAGCCCCGGCGCGTTTTGGTGTGAACGCCGAATTGGGTACCCGGCCCCCAGCGGCTATTCAAGGCGTACCCTGGGGGAGTGTTGACATATACCACCTGCCCCCAGCCCGAGTTCGCCCTGACTGGGTTGATCAATACGCTAAGCCACAACCCAGTGGCTAAAGTTACGCTAGCTGAAATTTGCCGCCAAGGTCGCCCCATAGCCCCAGGAAACTGGGTTTGATTACTGGGCCGGGCCACTTCGTCGGCCATCGGCAGTAGGCGGTGGACTGGGCTATCCATAGGTGAGATCGGGTGATAGGCTCCACTAACCCAATCATAATGGGTTCATTCTTATAGCCCAATATTTCCCCGAAAAAAGCAGAATTGCTCTCTTTTCAAAACCTGGGGCCGAGGCAAGGCCCAAAGCCGTAGGGTCAGTTTCCAACAGCATGTTCCAGGGAGGTGGCCAACCTGCCGCTGGCTTGGAGCTTTGGCCTGGCAGGACCCTGTGCAGGGTCAAGACTTAATTTTAGGATTAGCACCTTTGAAAACATTTGATTTGAATGGTTTTCGGAGATCGTCAACCCTAATTTTTAGCCTTGACAGACCACTAGGCTACTCCTGGTAGGTCGAGCTTCCCTAGGGCATCAGTGTTGGAGACTGACGGTAACACTAGCAGGGTCAGACCTTGCCGACCGACAACCATGACCCGGCTGGCAACGTCAACAACGAAGTCGGTTAATTCTAGATCTCCCAAATCGTAAATCTTAGCTGGCCAAGAGGTGCCTTCAAAAAACACGCGACCCCGTTGGTAGAAGGTAATTCTATGCTCTACCCGGGCTGGCTTTAGGTCTTTAAAGAGTTTTATGGTGTGGGTCAGATCCATGTATTATCCTCCCGTAAAACCACGGATTTCTAATGTCTGACTGTTTAGGGATAGGGCAAACCGGACGGCGACCAAGGCGGCTGGCTTTGGCACCTGCCTGGCGGCTTTCTCCCTGGACTGGCGAGTAAACCCGCTAGCCCAGCGCGCGGGTGGTTGAAGACTGGGGTAACCTTTCAACCAGAAGCATAGAATTTTGGGCCAGGAGGGATCTCCGACCGTAGGACAGATCCGGAATCGACCCCTAGGGGTCTGTCAAAAAGGGGTGTTGACTGCTTGATGTCATCCGGTGAGATTTTTTGACTGAATCACCGAAAAATACGGGAAAAATTCTGGCTGTTTTGTGCCTTTGGCGGCAACGCCTGCACCACCCATGCTTGCTCCTGAGGTTTGGTTAAAGCAGGCTATCACTGCACCTTCCTCGGTCGTCCTGGGTAGGCTGCAAAGGGATAGTTTCGCAATGTCAGATACCTTTTACTGAGCTAATTATGGTACTAAATACTATAAATGGCTTGGTTTAAGTATGACTCAACCCTATCCAGCTTTGTCTGTGCTGCCAGAGGACTACGGTCTGCTGACGGATCTGTATCAGCTCACCATGGCCGCCTGCTATGTGGGGGAAGGGCTCGATCAGCGGTGGGCCAGCTTTGAGCTGTTTACTCGGCGCCTACCCGACGACTATGGCTATTTAGTGGCCATGGGGCTATCCCAGGCTGTGGATTATCTGAGCAACCTGGGGTTCTCCCAGGCCCATCTGGTGGCGTTGCGGCAAACTGGATTGTTTGACCAGGCTCCCCAGGACTTTTGGCAGCTGCTTGAAACCGGGACGTTTACCGGTCAGGTTTGGGCGGTGCCTGAAGGCACGGTGGTTTTTGCCGGAGAACCGCTGTTGCGGGTTGAAGCCCCCCTTTGGCAAGCCCAAATTGCGGAAACCTATCTGCTCAATGTGATCAACTACCAGACCTTGATTGCCACTCGGGCCGCTCGCCTGCGGGATGTGGCGGGGCCAGAGGCCACGTTATTGGAGTTTGGCACTCGACGAGCCTTTAGCCCCCAAGGGGCCATGTGGGCGGCTAGGGCGGCTCTGGCGGCCGGCTTGGATGCCACTTCAAATGTGCTGGCCGCCCTACAATTGGGGCGCCAGCCAGCGGGCACCATGGCCCATGCCCTGGTGATGGCCTTTACCGCCTTAGAGGGCAGTGAGGATGATGCCTTTAATGCCTTTCAGCGGTATTTCCCGGGGGCGGCGCTGTTGATTGACACCTACGATACGGTAGCCGCAGCAGAGCGCCTCGCTGAGCAGGTGCGGCAGGGGCAAACCCAAGTGGCGGCGGTGCGGCTCGATTCGGGGGATCTGCTAGAGCTATCGAAGGCGGTGCGATCGCACTTACCAGAGGCCACCATCTTTGCCAGTGGCGACCTGGATGAGTACGCGATCGCTCGCTTTCGGCGGGCTGGAGCACCCATTAATGGCTACGGCCTGGGCACCAAGTTGGTAACCGGGGAACCGGTCAATGGGGTTTATAAGCTGGTGGAAATCGAGGGCATTCCGGTCATGAAAGAGTCTAATAGCAAGACCACCTTCCCTGGCCGCAAGCAGATATTTCGCCGATTTTCAGGGAGTCAGGCGGTGGCCGATCGCCTGGGTCTGATGGCAGAAACCCCGGCCCCCGATGAGCAGCCCCTGCTCCAACTGGTTATGAACGCCGGGCAACTGGTGCAGGAGCCCGAATCCCTGGCAGAGATCTCAGCCCGTACCGCCCGATCCGTGGCCTGTTTGCCTCCGTCCGTGCGTCAGTTAGAGCAGCCCGTCCCTTTTTCTGTGGAGATTTCCGACGCTTTGCAGGCCCTCACGGCCCGCACCAGCCGTCGTCGTGTGCCCCAGCTTTCCCCATCAGCCTAGCCCTATGACCCGTATTGCCCTGTTTGGTACCAGTGCCGACCCACCCCACCGGGGCCACGCCGCCATTCTCACCTGGTTGGCCAGCCAGTTTGACCATGTGGCGGAACTGCTCAAACTGGACCCGCAGGTGGCGGAGATCCTGCGCTGGCCGGCGCGTGAGTTTAAGTTCGAGATCCCGGTGCGCATGGAATTGGTGATGGAAGGCAACACCATCCGCAATCTGGCGCCCCGTCAAGGCGAACCCGCCGTGTTACAGGGGAGTTGGCCGGAGAAGTCCCAGTACGTCACAGAGGATTACGCGCTGATTTCCCGGGTGCCGGGGCTGCCGCAGTCTCTCCTTGGCCTTGACGGGTGATTTCCTCGCCGAAGATCCCCACTG
>DVEE01000385.1 GCA_015295885.1 Leptolyngbyaceae cyanobacterium M65_K2018_010 | reverse complement strand
GGGTTGAAGGTTTCAAAGGTGACGGCCCGAAGGATGGGAGGGGCCTGGCCATCGGTAACCCTCAAGGTCAGCGTGGTAGTGCCGGCGGGTGGCAAAGGAAGAGCCAGGTTTCCCGATAGGCCAACCGTACCGGGGGAAGGCAGTAACTCCACCTTGGTGGTGGATCCCCCTTCTACTTGCCAACTGACCCGGAAGCCAGGAATGGGCTTGCCGGGCTCGACCGGTACGAGATACTTAGGCTGGGCTTCCCGGCCGTTAATGGTAAAGGCGGCAATGCGCACTGGGCGAGGTTCGATTTTGACCACTTCGCTCACTTTAGTGGGGGGGCGTTCATCCTCCTTCAGGTTGACCGGCACCGGAGTGAGCTCAAATTGGTACTTACCCACCTCCGTCATGCCCGTGGGAACTGCCTGGCAAACCAGGTCCTCCTCCAATCGGCAAAAGGGCTTGAGTTCTTCAGGAATTTCAACCTGGGTCGGATTTTGGGGTTTGCGGAAGGTGAAACGCCGCCCCCCCAGAGTGGTACCGCCGGGCTCTCTTACCACCAGCAGTAAATCCTGCAATCCCTGCGGGTGTTTGACGATCCAACTCACCCGAATGCCCTCCGAGGTGACCGGTGGGGCCAGGTTAGGGGTATTGGCCGTCACCTGGGTACCCGCTTCCGAGTAAATCACCTGCAGAGGCGCAAGCTCAAACACCGTGGGCGTGGGCCTATCGCTAATGGTAACCAGGCTACTTTCCGCCTGCACCGGCCCCTGGTTAAGGGCTTCCCGAGGCAGCAAGGTGAGCTCAAAGCGGTACTGCCCCGGCTCCCGCAGATCCGTCGGGACATCCTGGCAGGTCAAGCGCTGGCGGGTTTGGTTGCAATAGGCTAACAACTCCACGGGCAGAGGCCCAGAGAGGTCGTACTGGCGAGGTTCGCCCACGAGGGATCCGTCAGCGGTGAAGGTGCGTAGGATTAATGTGTCTACCTGGCGGGGATGGCTAATTTGCCAGTCCAGCAGGGGGGTGGTTGGATCGCTAACCGCATACTGGCTGGCGGAGGGGGAGAAATCCAGCACGTAGGGGCGGGGTGGGGTGCGCAGCAAGGCCCATCCCAGCAGCCATCCCAGGCCGCCTAGGGCTCCAATACCCGCGGCGATCGCGGCGGACCGATGCCATTTGGGGCGGGGCGCCGGGGGCAGATCGGTCTGCGGAGACAAGGCCAGGGCTGCCACCCTAGCCGGATCTGTCACCTCGGGGTTGTCTATGGATGGCGGATCGGGTTCATCCGCTGTTGGCCATGGTTGGAGCTGGGGCCCTGTCATATCGCTTTTCTATCCTCACCTTGCACCGCGGCTTAGGGATTATAGCCACTGTCGCTTGGAACAATCATAGATGGTGATGATTGAGGATGACCGTCAAGCCGCCTAGGGAGTTAGCCTGATTTAACCTAAAGTAAGAATCAGGTTTGCGGTGCCCAAAGCCTCTGCTCGTAGGTTCTTTACCCCCCAGCCTTGGGGTTTCAGAGGTTTTGAAGTTAGCGAACAGCCATGCAGAAATATGCTCCTGTGGCTGCTCAAGGCTCCTAACGCTTCGGCACCCAAGCCAACCCAAGAATTCGGACAAAACCAGAGTGCCCCGGTGTCCAAGGGCAAGAAGAAAAAGAATAAAAAATAGTCGCGAGCCCGAAAAAGCCGAGTCGCCCAGGGAAAATCCCCACAGCAATCCAAGCTCCTCCCTGGAGAGAAGCCCTAAGCCGTTGTAGCGACGCAGCGGGTTGCTTCCGCACCCAGATTGACCGAAGACATGGGTGCCGGGGGCTATCAACCCGCTTTCTATGCCAGCATCCTAGTCCCCAGCCAACGGATTTCCCAAAAGCGAGCGGGGCCAAGAGGGCGTTTCCCCAGGGATTCACCCTCAGAACTGGGAAGTTAAGGGTTCCAACGGCCTAGCGGTCTACCGACCCCATGATGATGTCAATGCTGCCCAGGATAGCCATAATGTCGGCCACCTTCACGCCTTTGAGCAGGTGGGGCAGAATCTGCAGGTTATTGAAGTCGGCGGCGCGAATCTTAAATCGCCAGGGAAAAACGTTATCGTCGCCCATGATGAACACCCCAAGTTCGCCCTTGCCGCTTTCCAAGCGAACGTAGTGCTCCCCGGCCGGGATCTTAAAAGTAGGGGGAATTTTCTTGCCGATGAACTGGTAATCGAAGCCATTCCACTCCGACTTGGGACCTTCGGCCATGCGTTTGGCCTCTAGGTTTTCAAAGGGACCACCAGGAATTTGCTGGCAGGCCTGGCGAATAATTTTGACGGATTCGCGCATTTCCCGCACACGCACCTGGTAGCGGGCCATGCAGTCACCCGCGGTTTCGTAGTGGATATCCCAATCAAAGTCGTCGTAGCACTCGTAGTGATCGACCTTGCGCAGGTCCCACTTCACTCCGGAGCCGCGCAGCATCGGCCCCGATAAGCCCCAGGCGATCGCCTCATCCCGGGTAATCGTGCCCACACCCTCCACCCGGCGGCGGAAGATCGGGTTATTGGTAATCAGCCGTTCGTACTCATCTACCTTGGGCAAGAAGTAATCGCAGAAGTCCAGACACTTATCGATCCAGCCGTAGGGCAGGTCAGCGGCTACCCCCCCAATGCGGAAGTAATTGTTGTTAATCAACCGCATCCCCGTAGCGGCTTCCCAAAGGTCGTAGATCATCTCCCGTTCCCGGAAGATGTAGAAGAAGGGAGTTTGGGCTCCCACATCCGCCAAAAAGGGCCCCAGCCAGAGCAAGTGGTTGGCAATGCGGTTGAGCTCCAGCATGATCACCCGAATGTAGCTGGCCCGCTTGGGCACTTCGATATCGGCCAGCTTTTCGGGAGCGTTGACGGTAATGGCCTCGTTAAACATCCCGGCCGCATAGTCCCAGCGGCTCACGTAGGGCACAAACATCACATTGGTGCGACTTTCGGCAATCTTTTCCATGCCCCGGTGCAGATAGCCAATCACCGGTTCGCAGTCAATCACATCTTCGCCATCCAGGGTGACAATTAGACGCAACACCCCGTGCATGGAGGGATGGTGCGGTCCCATGTTAATCACCATGGGTTCGGTTTTGGTTTCAATAATTGACATAGGTCAACCCAAGGTCAGCGTTTCGTTTCGGGGTATCTTTGAGTATCTTAGTGCGGATTGCCCTGCTTGGCGAGCTTGGGGCTATTACGATAACCGATGACAGAGGTTGAGTTTCATCATGTGCCAGTGCTGCCCCAGCCCGTGGTGGAGGGGCTCAACCTCAAACCCGGAGGGCTGTACCTGGATGCCACCGTGGGGGGCGGGGGGCATAGCCGGCTGATTTTGGCGGCCCACCCAACAATCCGGCTAGTGGCCATCGACCAGGATGCGATGGCGATCGCAGCCGCCCAGACCGATCTGGCTGCCTTGGGCGATCGCATCACCTTTTGGCAGGGCAACTTTGCCCAGTTCGATCCGGTTGACCAACGCTTCCATGGCATCCTGGCCGACCTAGGGGTGAGTTCTGCCCAGTTCGATATCCCAGAGCGGGGGTTTAGCTTTCGCTACCCTGCTGCCCTGGACATGCGCATGGACCCCAGCCAGTCCCTCACCGCCGCCGAGATTGTTAATGGCTGGGATGAGACCGAACTAGCCAACCTTATCTATACCCTGGGGGAAGAACGGCTCTCCCGTCGCATTGCCCGCCAAATTGTGGAGCAGCGTCCCTTTCAGACCACCACCGAACTGGCCGAAGCCATTTCCCACTGCGTACCCCGCAAGTATCGCTACGGTCGCATCCACCCGGCCACCCGCACCTTCCAGGCTCTGCGGATGGCCGTTAACCAGGAACTGGAAGTACTCAAAACTCTGCTAGAAAAGGCCCCCCACTGGTTAACCCCCGCAGGTCGATTGGTGATCATTAGCTTCCACAGCCTAGAAGACCGCTTGGTGAAACACAGCTTTAAGGAAAACCCCGCCCTCAAAATCATCACCAAAAAGCCGATTATCGCCACCGAGGAAGAGATTCGGGACAACCCCAGAGCGCGTTCAGCCAAGTTGCGCGTGGCCGAACGGTTGCCATCAGACCTGGACCTCCTGTAATAGGCCCCCCACTACGGGGAACAGCTTAGCCTGCCTCTGGTCCTGGGATTCTCGCTGGCCCCTGCTCCAAGGCCCACACAAAACCGAGCTTCCGTTCAAGTTCCCCCGTCGACCTTGGAAATCTAAGCCAGAAACTCGGCGGCTATGGCCATAGGTTGAGGGAGCAGGAGGCTTTACCGGTCGCCTTATAGTCCCCTAGAACACCGGTGGGGCCGGGTTTCTAGCCCTACTCTAGGGATACTCTAGAGCCTACTCCGTGATGAAGATATAGCGCAGGATGAAGACCGCAGCTAGAATCCACATGCCGATGGTGGTTTGGCTGGCCCGCCCTTGGAAAGCCTTGACCACCGGATAGGCGATTAGGCCCATGGCCAAACCCTCCGCAATGGAGAAGGAAAGGGACATCACGATAATGGTCAAAAAGGCCGCGATCGCAGAGGCCGGGTCATCCCAGTCAATCATACGGGCGGCGGTCATCATCATCACCCCCACTAAAATTAGCGCCGGCGCCGTCGCAAAGGAGGGAATGCCCGAAAAGAATGGAATGAACAGCAAAGCGGCTAAGAACAGCAGGGCAGAAACTACGGCAGTAAAGCCGCTACGGCCCCCCTCATAGATGCCCGAAGCCGACTCAATGTAGGTGGTTACCGTAGAGGTGCCCAGAATGGCGCCAGCGGTAGTGCCCACCGCATCCGCCATAAATGCCTTTTCTACACCGGGAAATTTACCCTCCGCGTCAATGTAGCCCGCCTTAGAGCCCAGCCCTGTGAGGGTGCCAATGGTGTCAAACAGGTCTACAAACAAAAAGACAAAGATGATGCCGATCATCTCCCAGATGTTGATTTTGGCCATTTCACCCAAGCCCACAAAGGCTTGGCCAAACAAATCCACCGGGGCTTGGGGAATCGCCATGAAACCCGAGGGCCAGGGAGCCACCCCAAAAATCCAGGCCAGCAGAGCGGTACCCAAAATGCCCCAGAGTAACGCCCCATTGACCCGGCGAGCAAACAGAGCTGCGGTAATCAAAAGACCCAAAATACTCACCGCCGTAGAGGGACTTTTCAAACTGCCCAGGGTCGTCAAAGTGGCCTCAGAAGCGGTAATCAAGCCCGCGCTCTTGAGCCCGATGTAGGCGATGAACATACCAATACCAGCGGTAGTAGCATGTTTCACCGCTTCCGGGATCGCCTCTACAATCTTGCTCCGCACATTGGTAATCGTCAGCAGGATGAAAATAATCCCTTCCACAAAGACCGCCGCTAAAGCCACACGCCAGGGCACACCCAACCCCAACACCACGGTAAAGGCAAAGTAAGCATTAATGCCCATGCCCGGGGCCAGCACAAAGGGCAGCTTGGCATAAAGCCCCATAATCAGCGTGGCAAAGGCCGCGGAAATACCCGTAGCCATGACCAGTTCGCCAAATAGGTCGCCAGACTCCTGCAGAAAAATAGCCTCGGACAAAATGCCGGGGTTCACGATGAGAATGTAGGCCATCGTGACAAAGGTGGTTAGGCCGGCCAGTACTTCAGTCCGCAGATTGGTATGCAAGCCGGCAAAGTCAAAGAAAGATGCTATTTGCCCCCCAGACCCGGAACCGCCGGGGGATTGCTGTAAATTTTCGGGCTGCTGGGTCACAGTAAGACTCCTGATAACTAACTCAGCCTTAGTAATCGATGGGAAACCTAGGGAATTCTGTTTCCGAAGCTACAATTTGCCCGATAGTGATGCAGAATGTAACCTTTTCGGGCTTTTGAATGGTCTGATTCACCCCTGGTGGTTTATTTTCGGGTGCCGGGCCAAATACCTGGGCTCCCTCCTGGGGTTTATGGCTTCAGCTACTGCCACTGGGATCTACCTCAGCAAAAGGGCAGCCCATTATCTTGGGGATCTTGGAGCGCCAGGTTTTCGACCACCGCAAACCAGGCAGCCCTCCTACCGCAAAATCCTGTGCTGCCGATACTGCTGGGGTGAAAGGCCAGTCCACCGTTTAAAGGCGCGGGTAAAGTTACTGGGATGGGTATACCCCAGTTCAGCGGCGATGTCGGTGAGTTTCAAGGTGGGGTCCTGTAGCCAATTCATCGCTAAGTCCAGCCGCACCTGCTCTACCAGTTGGGAATAGCCCAACCCTGCCGCCGCCAATCGCCGCTGCAAGCTTCGCACACTGATGCCCGCCGCTGCCGCAGCGATTTCAATTTCCGGATGTCCCTGGGACACCAGCGCCCCGATTAACTGATGCAGGGAGCCTAAAAAGGTTGGGGCGGGGGCAGACTGATAGAGATTCTTGTAATGATTAGGGGTTTGAAGCGGCTGACCGTTGTGGATTGACCGCAGCGGCAAACTCAGGCTGGCGTTGGCAATTTGAATGGCGTTGTAGCGTTGGCAGAACTGTATCTGCACTCCGGCCAATTCTTTCAGGGACAGAAGCGCCTGGCAAGGAGCCGTAGCCAAATGGATGGTGGGAGGGGTCCAGGATGGCCCCAGGGCCATTCGTAAAACGTTGAGATGCAGCATGACGCTGTAGAAGTGTCCCTGGGGGTTAGTTTTGGCATTAACGCCGTAGAGGTCACTTTGCAGCCAAACTCCCTGGGGTTGCCAGAGTAGCTTGACCCGTTCTCCCGAATTTAAGGTATTGATACTGCGTTCAATCTTTAGCAACAGATCGTAGAGGGTGAAGGAACTGGCAAGATAATCTCCAAACGCACCTAAATGGGCCACCTGGGCCGCCTGGCCAACTAGCCCCCCT
>DVEE01000550.1 GCA_015295885.1 Leptolyngbyaceae cyanobacterium M65_K2018_010 | reverse complement strand
GCGGAAAAGACCAGTTGGCTGACCACATTGGCTTGTTGTTTGATTTTATCCATGGGAGAGAGTCCTCCTAAAGGTCGAGTTCCTGGCTATATCCTGGCTATGGTCCAGTGAGCCAGGGTAGCGGTAGGGCATGGCTAGGGGAAGTGGGGCGGGGGGATTATTCGCTCCATACTTTCTTGAGCACCGCATCGGGAGCAATGTCGGCCAGTTTGCCGGTGCTAGAGGTCACTTGCACCCGACGATCCTGCTCCAGGAGAGGGAGATCGGACGCCGCCGGGCTGAGCTCTAGGGCGTAGACTCCCAGGGCCGCGGCCAGGGTTAGGGGGTAGCCCTGCACCCCAATCAGAAGATTGGCACCGGCGAGCAGGGCCGCCAACTGGCCCATGGTTTCAGGCTCAAGCACGGTCAGGTGGGGCAGGCTGGCTTGGATAGGGGCAAGGGCCGCAGCGGTGGCTGGAGTTTTGACCAATACCACGGGCAAGGTGGGTTGGCGCTGCTGAAAGTCCTGGAGAATCTGAACCCAACTGGCGACGGGGTAGCTGTCCCCCGTGGCCGTAGAGCTCGGATAAATCAACACATAGCCATCCCTGAGGTTAGCGGTCTGACGCAGGGCCTCCACCGCGGCGAGATCGCTCTGGGGCACGTTGATGCTGGGCCTTGCCAGCTGACTGGGGAGATGAATGGCCTGCAGCAGGTCCCCATACTGCTGAGCTAGGGGCTGGTTGGCTTTGCGAGGCACCGTATCAGTCAGAAACAGGCCATTGGCCCCGCCTCCGAAGCCAACCCGGGTGGGGATACCACTCAGCCAGAGGAGTAACCCAATGGACCAGGAATCGGTTAGGGTGAGCACCGCTTCGTACTCGCGATCGCGCAGGATGCCGAGCAAATTAGCCCAGTCCGCTGGACTGTTACTCGCTTGAAAGCTGTAGGGCACCACCTCGGTCACAGCCTTGGACAATTGATAGATCTCCTTAGCTCCCGGGTCGACCACTACCGCAATTTCCGCCGTTTCAAGGGCGTCTTTGATCTGACTCAACACAGGAAAGAACTCCAGTTGGCGTTCTATTCCTCCCGGAACAAGAGCGAGTACCCGCATAATTCACGTCCATGCCTGTTCGCAAGCTATTGTAGTGGAACCTGGTCAAGATTTAAGGGTTCTCTGGCTTACAAAATGGATTAAATTTCGGCGAAGATGTGAAATTTCCATCCTCTAGCGGTTCTGGGCCAAGAACATGATGACATCGGTTCACCTACTGATTCCTGCTGCTGGTACGGGGCGCCGCATGGGGGCCGACCGCAATAAGCTACTGCTGACCTTACTGGGTCGACCAATCATCGCCTGGACCCTGCGGGCGGCGGAGGCGGCGGAGGCGATCGGCTGGATTGGGCTGATTGGTCAGGCCTGCGATCGCCCAGCCCTGGAAACCCTTTTGGCTGACCTCACCCTGCGCACCCCGGTGGTGTGGATCGCGGGCGGTGACACTCGTCAAGAGTCGGTCTATAACGGCTTGCAGGGGTTGCCGCCGGAAGCCCGCCAGGTATTAATTCACGATGGCGCTCGCTGCCTGGCCACGCCCGACCTATTTAACCGCTGTGCCGCCGCCCTGGATACCTACAAAGGTCTGATTGCGGCGATACCGGTCAAAGACACCATTAAGGTGGTGAATCGCCACCGGCAAATCGAATCAACCCCCGATCGCCAGCACCTGTGGGCTGCCCAAACCCCCCAGGGCTTTGACGTAGCGCTCCTAAAGCAATGCCATGCCCGGGGCTTAGCGGCGGGGTGGAGCGTCACCGACGACGCCGCCCTATTTGAGCAGTGTGGTCTGCCGGTGCACATTGTGCCCGGCGAGGAAACCAACTTGAAGGTGACGACCCCCGTGGACCTAGCCCTGGCCGAATTGATTTTGCAGCAGCGGCTAACCCAGGCGGCGGGCGACGAAGGCCACGAGCAAAAATAAAGGGATGCCTGGAGCGGCATCCCCCTAGGGCTATCGGGTTCAGGGTCGGCGGCTGTGAGCGTCAACCCTGCCTCCAGGGACCAGCCCCAACCAGGGCCATGGCAACCCTAGGCAGGGATTACAAATCCCCACCCCGCAAAAACAGCAAAAAGACAATGACTGGCCCGGCAATTACAATCATCGCTAGCATTAGCAACTGGGCAATCAGCTCAAAGTTAATACTGCTCAAAAAACTCATGTAACCTCCCAACACAGGCCTGTAAGATAGGATGGACAATTCATTCGTGGCCTATTTTACCCGCTTCCGTTCCCCCTGTTTTAGATAACTTTACAAAATTCTAAGGCTGCCCTGGCCCCCCCAACCCTATGACCACCTGGCAATGCGTCAAGTCCTGTGGGGCTTGCTGTTATCTGAATCCTGAGGAGCGCCCCGACCTGGACCGCTACCTTACCCCCGACCAGCTTCAGCTCTACCTGAGCTTAATTGGAGCCGATGGTTGGTGCATTCACTACGACGCTAGCGATCGCCGCTGTCGCATTTACTCTACTCGGCCGGATTTCTGTCGCGTCACTGCGGCCACCTTTGAGGCCATGTTTGACCTAGACCCCGCAGACTTGAATGACTTCGCCATTGACTGCTGCCAGCAACACATTGGTGATCGCTATGGGGAAGAAAGCCCGGAGATGGCTCGGTTCAACCAGGCGGTGGGCGTCAGCCCAGGGGAGGAGCCGCTATCCCTTTAACCGCTGCCCGACCGAGCCCAGAAAAAGGGTTGCGTTCTGGGTGGGGCTTCAAGATAATGAAAACATTATGAAAGCTATAGCCCGTGAGTCTATGCACTCACCTCATCCTCAGGAAAAACGATTGTGTCTATTTCCAGTGCTAGTCCGGTCCCGGCCCCAGAAGCCCCAGGGGCTGCTTCAGAGAGTTCCCCCAAGCTGGTTGAAGGCCGTTTTCGGCGAGTTTTCGTTTCCACCTTTATCACCATCTTTCTCGCTGAATTGGGGGATAAAACTCAGGTTACAACCTTGCTCATGAGTGCCCAGGCCGAATCTCCCTGGGTTGTCTTTTTAGGGGCCGGTACGGCCCTGGTGGCTACCAGTCTACTGGGAGTGCTGCTGGGTCGTTGGTTAGCCCGCCGTCTGCAACCCAAAATTTTGGATACCGCTTCCGGGACGATTTTGTTGGGCATTACTCTCTGGCTGCTGTGGGATATTGCCCATCTTTGAGGGCTATCTGCCTCGGCCTACCCAGAACTACCTTCCTTTACCCCTGCCTGACCCATGGATTGGAACCTACTGGCCTTGAGTTTTACAGCGGTTTTTATCTCAGAACTGGGGGATAAGAGCCAGTTGGCGGCCATCGTTTTAGGGGGCACCTCAAAATCCCCCAAGGCGGTGTTTTTGGGGACGGCTACAGCCCTTTTGTTGGCCAGTTTTTTGGGGGTGCTGGTGGGCGAGGGGACGGCCCAAATCCTACCCGAGCGGGTGGTGAAGGCAGTGGCCGCCATTGGCTTTGGCCTGCTGGCGGTGCGTTTGCTGTGGCCTGGCGAAAGCACCGCAGACTAGATGCCCTACACGACGGCCTACCTCACTCTGGCCAGCCTACAAGTGGATCGCCTGGTGGATTTTTACGCGGCTCTGTTACAGCAGGATCCGGTTTCTTGGGTGCCCAGCCGCTATGGGGAATTTCACCTGGAAGGGCTGCGCCTGGTGCTGTTTAAACCTAGGGCCGATCAGGTGGGGGAATTTCAGAGCCGGCGGCCGGGCCAGTGCAGTCTGTGCTGCGAAGTGTCGGATTTAGAGCAAGCCATCGCCCATCTAGACCAGCTCGGCTATCCCCCGCCCGGCCCGATTTTAGAGGCCCCCCACGGTGCCGAAGTGTACGCCTACGATCCCGACGGCAATCGCTTAATTCTCTACCAGCCGGCTCGGTCGCGGCAGAGCCCAAGGGGAGATTAGAGCTCGTTAATGTTCGGCTTTTTGCGGGCAATCACAACCAGTTGGTCTTTGGGGCCCAGTCGATAGCCCGAAGGTGGATTCACCAGGGTATGGCGCTTGGGATGGCCAATCTCAATGGCGATAATCAGGGCATCGTAGGTGCGCTTGAGTTTATCCACCGCCTGCCAAAAGCTTAAATCGATCCAGGTGGAAGGGATGGGGAGTTTATAAATTTGGTTACCGACCTGCACCGTCAGCAGTTCCGCTAAAACGGCAATTGACCCCTCCGCCCGGGCGGAGGCGGCGATCATATGGCTGGTAATTTCGTCCGCCACAATTACATCGTCCACACCAGCGGCTTTAAGTTGCACATCGTTACGGCGATCCAGCAGTTGGGCGCAGGTATACACCGCTGGGTTGAGCTTTTCGATGGTGAGGGCGGCTAGGACAGTGCGAGCGTCGATATCCTGATCGCTGCGAGGGCGGGAGGTATCGGCCAGTAAAATGGCCCGGTCTGCATGGGTAATCCCAATGGTTTCGAGGACATCAATGCGCGTGTAGTCGGCGGTGTGGCAATAGAGCTGAGAGAGGTTGAGGTTTTTGAGGGATTGCTCCGGGGTTTCCTCAAACTCGGCCACCAGCAAAATCGGGCTGTTTCTCAGGTCGGGATCGAGCAAGAGTTCCTCCACCACATGGATGCCGCTGCGGTTCCAGCCGCAGATCACCGTATGGTTTCTCAGTTCGTCTAGGTCCATGGTTCGAAATTCCATCGTCGATCGCAGGCGCTGCACCATCAGGGCGGATACCAGACCGGTAATCACGGCAAACAGCGTCAACCCCCCCAACATCACCAATAGGGTCAAAACGCGACCCGCCGGGGTGACCGGTTCGGTCCCAATGGGCTCGGCGGCCACCAGGGTAAAGAGGCTCCACCATAGGGCCTGGCCCAGGTCTTGGATTTGGTCGTTATCTCGGCCCTCAATCAGGTAAAGCCCAAGCGCCCCCGCCATAACAATCACCCCCAAAATGGCGACCAATCCAATCTGGGCTCCCAACCCCACCGCCAGCGCCGGGGAAAGACGGTTGAGGTTGCGGTTAATTAAAATGCCAACCCGCATCAGCCGCAGCAGGCGCAATAGTCGCAGGATGGGGAACTGAATCGGTACGGGAAAGACGGCCAGAATATCCCACCAGTAGTTGCGCAAGAACCGGAGCTTATTGCGGGCGCACCAACCGCGCAGCCCCAGCTCGATCCAGAAAATTATTGTTAACCAGTTCTGCAGGTGCAAAATCGTCTCAAAACCTGGAAAATCGGGACTGGCGCCGACTTCCACAAAAACCAGCAGAACCGATAGCAGAATCAGCCCAATCAGAGCCAGTTCGATGGGGGCCGAATAGAGCGCCCGGTCTATCCGGCTTTTTAGGGTGGGAGCTAGGGAGGCAGGAGGCAAGCCAGGGGGCGGAAATGGGAGACAATGCCTCCTACCTTAGCGGAAAGCCAGGACTTTAAGGGCTTCTGGGTAACGGAATGTTTACCGCCGCAGGTCAGAGAGCCACTGTAGCTGGACCCACCCCGCCCTGTGGGTACCCCTCGACTCGCCCTGCGGGCACTCCTCCAAAGGAGGGAACGGCGTTATCCCGAGCTCTGGTTCATCCCAGTGCCGCCAGCGTTCTCAGGACATAGGCGGTTGAACGGACCGTTGTAAGGCGCTTAACCCGACCTCGGCTAGCAGGGCTAGCAGGGCCACCGGTACAGCCCCCACCAGCAGGATGGCCGGATCGTAGGCGGCAAAGCCAAGCACAATAAAGGTACCTAAGCCGCCAGCCCCAACAAAGGCGGCCAGGGTGGCACTGGCAATCACCTCAACGGCGGCGGTCTTGATACCGGCAATCACCACCGGTAAGGCCAGGGGCAGTTCTACCCGCCGAAACCTCGTGCCGGGCGGCATACCCATGCCCATGGCCGCTTCCAGAATAGCGGGACTCATGGTGCGAAAGGCCACATCGGTGCTGATCAAAATCGGTGGCATAACCAGCAGGGTGAGGGCTAGGACGGCGGACCAAAAACTCAGACCCAGAACTGGAATTGCCAAAAACAGCACGGCCAGGCTGGGAATGACCCGCAGGGCATTAAAGCCATTCAAGACGATGGTGGATACCCGCGGCGATCGCGCACTCCACCAACCCAGGGGTAACCCCACCAGTAAACCCAGGGCCAACGGCACAGCGACCAGCTTCAGGTGCTGCTGGAGCGCCACGGTGAACCTGTCGCTGTTGGCCAGGGCATAGTGGTAGGCGGTTTGCAGAAGAGCCATCGGATTGTTGAAGCTAGCGTCCGAGCAGACCTTTGCGCTTACCTTTGCCCAGACGCCGTTGCCAATACTCCAGGCGAGGGGCGTCGGGATCTACTTGTTCCCACATTCCCAGCCAACTGCGCGCTCCATCGGGTTGCTTTTTCGCTACCAGAAATTCGATATAGGCATCGCAAAAGGCTCCGAATTCCATGGGATGGAAGCGATCGCGCATTAGCAGGGGATGCAGCAGGGCCTCGGCGGCCTCCAGATCGCCTTCATCCAGATAAATTTTGGCCTGGGAAGCCCGGGCAAACACATAGTCGGGAAAGCGCTCGGCAATATCCCGAATTAAGGCGTAGGCTTCGTCCTGACGATTCTGCTTGAGATAGGCCATAGCCAGGTTATTAAGCAAATCGGGGGCCTGGGGTTCGGCCTTTAAGGCTCGGGTCAGCAACGCCTCAGCCTGTTGGGCCGATTCTGGGTCGTCCTGGCGGAGCAGATAGATGGCTTCCCCCAGCCAATTCTCAACCCGTTTACTGTGCTTAGTGGAGAGTTTATCGGTAATTTCAAACCCTAGCAGCATGGTTTCACGCCATTCCCCCCCTATCCACAGGGTTATTTTGTCCCTCGGCAGGAGTTTAGCCTGGGCCGCTATCGTCGCCGCCCGGTTCCGCATTTGATCGGTTCCATTCTGGCTGAGGGCGAAGTCTTTGATTATGGCCAGCAGTTCTGGCCGCTTCAGTTGCTCGGCGGTTGCCAGGAGAAATTCCTGGCCCATCGGTCCACCCCGCTCCGCTATGCGGGGGAATAGGGCGATCAGATCGGGATGGTGGTGTAGGAAATTTTGTATGGCCCCGATCAACTGGTCAGCGCGATGGGATTTCCCCTTGCTTCCGACCAACTGGCGAAACTCCTGGGCGGTTTTGGGTTGTAGCCACTCCTCCCAACCAAAGGGCCAGGCTCCGTGACGCAGCCCCGGGGGTTTGCGCAGGTCCGCCAGATTGTCCTGGGCAAGTCGCAGCCCAGGGTCGCGTTTGAGGGCCTTTTGCCACTGGGCTTTGGCTTCCTTTTCCTGGCCAGTACGAGCCAGGGCCACTGCCACCCAGTGATAAAACATGGCACTGGCCGGAGAGTCGTCGACCTGGTCTGCTTTGGCTTGTTCAAAGACTTCGATAATACCCGCGTCGTCAGCCAAGTAGGTTAGCCCTTCAACCTTTTTGGTCCAGCCATCCCAGGCTTCCGCTTGACTGGCTTTCAGTCGGTCGCCGTAGGGCTGAGCTGCCTCGGCATTGCCGGAGGCAACCAAAAAATGAATCAGGTTAGCCAGAGCATGGATGTTGTCCGGTTCGCGCTCAAGAATGGCTTGGGTCGTGGCGATCGCATCAGCCGAATCACCCTCCATCCAGCTAATCAGGGCGAGATTATTGTAGGCCGATGGGAATTCGGGATGCCGCCGAATCACCTCGGTTTCAGCTTCCCGGGCGGCGGCATAGTCGCCCTGCTCTAGATAGGCTTGCCCCCGCTCATGGAGAATGGCCGTTTCCAAGCCTTCGGCTTCAGTGAGCCCCATTTCGGCTAGAACATCTTTCAGTAGCGGCTCTACTTTCTTGATAGTCTTTTGGGCCTCCCTGGCCAACTCATGGTTGGGGTTGAGCTCTAGGGCGCGACGAAACGCTTGCAGCGCTAGCAGGGGGTGGGCATTGGTCAGGTAGGCGGCCCCTAGGGTATACCAATTATCGGCGTCGTTGGGTTTGATCTGGGTGAGGGCCTCCCCTGCTTTCTGGTATTGGCGAGTGTTGTCGGAGGCAAAACTAGCGTAGGCGAGTGCTTCCCAAACCCTCTGCTCTTGAGGGAACTGCTGGCCCAGGGGACGCAACAAACCGATGGCTTCTGACCACTCTTCCCTAACCAAATGACCTTCGATACGACGCAGCTCGGACTCAAGATTGGCAGTTCCAAAGCCCTTGGCGGTGTATTTAGCTAAGTTCTTTTTACGTTTCATAGTATTTACCGGACTCAAGGGTTATGGAAGCATCAGACTTTAGAAAAGCCTGGCCCATGGGTAAGTAGCCGTGTCTAATGAATAGCACCCACCTACTGAGGGAGGGCTCTAGGGGAACTACCCACTCTAGGGCACAGGCAACAGGCGATCGCTGCCAGGGTCCCAGAGCCGAAAGCCGCCCAAAAAAGCATTGCGGTTATGCCCTGGACGACACCCTGGTGGTAGCTCCTTCAACTCCTTGACCTGGCCGCCGCCAATCACCACGTCATCCAGTTGGAGGGCCGCGACCAGGTGGTCAATGCAGGTGGCTACATGCTCTCGCCATTTCTTTTTACCCAGGCGAGCCAAACCTCCTTTACCCAGGTAGTATTCGTAGGTGCCTTTTTTGTAGGGTAAGTGGGCTAGCTCCATGGGTACCACCACTCCCTCGACCACCATGGCTGAGCCCAGGCCCGTGCCCAGACCTAAAAACAACATGGTGCCCTGCTCGTAGCTGCCCAGAGCCTGCATGGCGGCATCGTTGATCACTCTCACCGGGCAGCCAAAGGCGGTTTCAAAATCAAACCCTACCCAGCCGGGGGCCAAATTTTTGGGTTCTTTGGCAATCTGCCCTTGATGGACCAGTCCGGGATAGCCGATCGCCACCACCTCGTAGGTCCAGTCAGTCGCCAGTTCTTTGACCCCGCTCACCATCGCTTCCGGCGTTAGGGTCGGGCCAGAGGGAAACTTGCGGGCTTCGGTTTGGCCAGTGGCCAAAATTTTGACGTTGCTGCCGCCCACATCCACCACCAAAATATTCATCGGTTCAGGTTGTACTCCCATGGATTCAGAGTCGAGGGGTGTTCTCAATGTGGATCTATGGTAGGTCTCCCCCCGGCGTTAAGGCGTGCTTGCCAGGATGAATTTAATAAACTCGAGTTCCAGGGCGTTGAGGTTCAGCCGAATCCAGAGGTATTTACGCACCGCCTGAGGGCGGGGACAAGGCTCCTATCCCCTAAACAGGAGCGGCCAAAGGCTGGTCTGGCGTCGCTGCTCTAGGAGGCTAACGGCCCAGGTAATCTAAAATGCCGCGGGCGATGCCGTCGGCAATCTGGTTCACGGCTGTTGGGTTGCGGAATCGGGCCGCATCCACCGAGCCGGTCACAAATCCCGTTTCCACCAGCACGGCGGGCATGGTGGTGTAGCGTAAAACATAGAAACGGGCCTGGCGCACCCCCCGATCGGCCATATCCGTATGGCGCAGTACGCTGTTGTGAATGCTGCGGGCCAGCCGCTCCCCGCTGGACAGGTAGTAGGTTTCCAGGCCGTTCACGTCGGGGCGAGCCATGCTAATGGCATTGGCGTGGATGCTAACGAAAATATCCGCCCCGGCCTGGTTGGCAAATTGGGCGCGGGCGTCCAGATCGACCCACTGATCGCTGGTGCGAGTCATCACGACGGTCACCCCAGCTTCCTGCAGTTTTTGCTGTACCCGGTTGGAAATGGTCATATTGATTTGCTTTTCTTGAATGCCACCAATCCCCACCGCGCCGGGGTCGCGGCCACCGTGGCCGGGATCGATGACCACTAAAACCTGGCCGCGCGGAATCGCCGGGATGGGTGGTAAGGAGGCGGTGGCGGGAGCGGCGGCATTCAGAATCTTGGCAGGGAGGTTAGCGGCTAGGAGGGTTTGATGGACTTCCTCCGCCCGCCGCCGTTCTTGAAACAGACCCACCTGGACCACGGCTTGCCCATCCACTGTGGTGCGAAAGGCCTCGGGTTCAACACTGCGCACCTGCTGCAGGGTGTCGGGACCGGTGATCGGGACTACGACTCGAAAATGAGTGCCACTGGTCGGGGCCCCGCCCCCGGCTGCCGGGGTGGGTGGCCGGGGGGGAGCGGGCGTGGGCGGCACCGTTACCGACGGAGGAGGGGGGGCGGTGGGACTAGTCGCTACCGGTAACCCAGGCAGGTCGAGGGGGGCATCGTGGGTAATGTAGATGTGCCCCGTGGGCTGGCCGTTGAAGGTGCGGCGGGTCAGTTGCCAGCCGGAGTTGAGCTGGATTTTGAGAAACCCGTTAGTGCGACCGTTGGTGCGGCCGATTTCAATCATGGGTGCGGAGCGATCGCGGCTGGGCTTGGCGAAGAGGACCAGATCATTCTGGCGTGGCGAAATCTCCAGACGGTACTGCACTCCCAAATCCTGACCGTTGATCCGAACGGAATAGCCATTGCTGTCGGTTTTGCGATCACAGGCTCCGGTAAAGTCAAAGCTAAGCAGCAGGGGATCGATCACCACCGGGTTACTGCCCTGCTCTTGCCAGCACTGGCGGCGGTTGGGTACCTGCTCCAAAATCATCAGGGTATAAAAGGCTCCATTGCGCACGGGGTTGGCAACGGCAACCGCTAAGTTGGGCTCAATGGACTGTTGCCCAAACTGGTTTGCCCAAGCCACAGCGGGTGTCATCACCCCGGCCAGTAGAGTAGTGGCCGTGGCGGCTAGGGTGGCAACTGAGCGAGAGAAGCGGGTCATAGTGGCAGGAGTGGGGAGTGAGGGCGAAGGGTTGTAGGGGCCAGGTTCGAGAGCCTCTGACGAGCACTCTAAATCCTATACCTATGCCTGATTGTGACGGCTGCCAGGGCCAGGGGGGTTGGTGGTGTCGCAGTTTACCAATTGTCCTGGTTTAAAGCAAAACCGGCCCAGAAAATCTGCGCCGGCTTGAACGGAGTAAAAGGCTAGCTCGATCGGAGGATCTAGGAATTTAAGCTGCGAAAGCTTTGGTAGGCGTACTCCGGATGGTAGATGTGGCACTGCCCAGCAATGACCCGCATGAGCTGCCAGGAAAACTTAGTTTCCTTCATTTGAGGTCCCCACTGCTGTTTGAGGGCCCCATGGGCGGCCCGCAGATTATAGGAGGGAATGCCTACGGAAATATGGTGAGGCACATGCACGTTGATGTCATGGCAGAGGAGTTCCACCCAGCGGGGATAGTCGCAGTGGAGCGTACCGGCCAATTGGGCTTCCACCTCGTTCCAGGTTTCTTTGGGACGAAACTGAATTTCAGGAATGGTGTGGTGCACCAGGGTAAAGGTACTCATCCAGAAGTGATAGCCCAACCAGGGCATCAGCCAGAATTTCACAATGCCCCAGGGCCCGGTGAAGAACCACAGGGTGGGAAAGAAGAGGGCCGCAAAGATCACCACCGCGGCAATAGAGCGTAGAACCTTGGGGCGATCGCGGGGCTCAAAGTTGCGCAGGTCAAAGTGCAGCACCGCCCAGTGGGCCACGGAGGCAAGCCACCAAAACCCCCCTCGCATGCCCCGATAAATGGTCTTTAGCCCACCGTTGGCTGCCAGGTAATCCTCCTTTTTCCAGGGGGTCCAGGCATTATCTAGATCTAGATTGTTGGTATGGCGGTGGTGAATATCATGGAGCAGCCGCCAGCTATGGAAGGGATAGATTAACGGCAACATGCTCAGATGGCCCAACCCGTTATTGACCCAGCGCCGATTTGAGAAAGACCGATGGCCGCAGTCATGGCCAATCACAAAAAAGCCGGTCAAAGCCGTGCCGGTAAAGAACCAGGCTAGGGGTAGCAAAAACCAGGGGGAAAGGGCAATGGCAACGTAGCCCAGGGTAACCGCCGCCACACTCAAAACCACCGCAGTCCAGGCTTTGCGGGGGTCTTTTTGAAAGCAATCTCTTGGAATGGTTTGAATTACTTGCTTGAGGGTGAGGGGATGATCCGGATTGGGATCGAAGCGTTGAGAGGGAGGAGTAACAGTAGCAGTCAAAGAAGAATCTCCACAGAGTCAGCAGTCAGACTAGGCCATTTTGCCCAAACCAAACTTTCCTGCCTCAGGAAGAGGAGGACATTAGTCCACCGGTTTGCCCACAGAGACCTCAATCCACTCAACGCGAGAGGCGATGCCAGTGAATCCTGCCAACTATCCGGCTTAGACAAAGGGCCCAAAAATGAAATTTGCTTATAATTCCTTAACACTTATAGCACGGAGCGCATCCCTCTGGAGCAATTCCCAGTACAGTCCCAATTCTTTCCAAAGGCAACCGTTGCATTCTATGAATCAACGCCCCTGAACCTCAAAGCTTAAGGGAAAATAAATGTAGTCTGAATTACAGTCTGTCGGCGGAGCAGATCACTACAACCCAGTTGTGGAGGGTGGGTTTTATGGACATCCAACAATTTTTGCACGAATACAATCGGGGCGATCGCAACTTCTCTGGGGTACGGCTGCACCGGGTGGATCTACGGGGTGCGGCCCTCAGTGGCATTGACCTGAGTGGGGCCGATTTATCCCACGCTGACCTGAGCGGGGCTGACCTATCCCGGGCTAACCTGGAGCGCGCTAATTTGACCGATGCGGATCTCAGCGGGGCAGACCTGAGTGGCGCCAACTTAAAACATGTGAATTTGATTGGTGCCGAAATGGGCCGTGCCAGTTTGGTGGGAGCAGACCTGAGCTATGCTGACCTGCGCAGCGCCCAACTCGAGCAGGCCGACCTGCGTGGGGCTATTTTGTGCGATGTTGCCCTCAGCGGCGCCAACATGACCCACGCCAACCTGATCAGTGCCTGGGTCGAAAACACCGACCTAGAAGAAGCTGAATTGGGCGGTGCCAACCTCAATCTGTTGAGACACTGCGGCATGTCTGGTTCCCTGGCTGCCAGTTCCCGGTGGATTTCCTGGGGCATCCATTAGCCCCAACCTGGGCTGAGAGCCCCCTGGTCTATCCCTGGGAGACGGGCGACGGCTATAGCCTGGCTAGGCTAGGGGCCGGTTCCACCCGCCCTTATGCCGGTGCTCAACCCAGCCGGTTGAGAAATTGATCGACCAGAGCCCCCAGTCCCGGTTCGTCTAAATCAGCAAATTCGTAGCGGGTTCGCCGAATCGGTTTATTTACGGCCACCAGGGCTCCCAGATCGATGGGAGTGCCAGATACAATCACATCCACCTCAGCCCGATTGAGGGTTTGCCGGAGTGCCTCCAGTTGGGCGGGGGAGTACCCCATAGCTGGCAGCACGGGCCCAATGTGGGGATATTCGCCATAGACGGCGGCGATTTCCGGCGTGGCATAGGGCCGAGGATCGACGATGGCCGCCGCCTGGGCCTGGATGGCCGCCCCATAGCCCGCTCCGTAGGGCATGCCGCCGTGGGTGGTGGTGGGACCATCCTCTACCACCAGTACCCGTTTGCCCCGGACGGTGTCCGCCTGGTCCAGGGTGATGGGGGAGCCCCCCCGCACAATCTGGGCCTGGGGATTGAGCGATCGCACCGTTGCAATCAGCCGCTGCACGTCGGCGCTAGGGGCCACATCCGCCTTGGCCACCACCACCACATCGGCCATCCGCAGCACCGCCTCGCCCGGATGGTGGCTGGTTTCATGGCCGGGGCGGAGGGAATCAACCAGCCCAATATGCAGATCAGGCCGCACTAGGGGAAAGTCGTTGTTGCCACCATCCCAGAGAATTAGATCCACTTCCGCGGCGGCCTGGGCGACAATCTCACCGTAGTCCACCCCGGCATAGACCACATTCCCCGCGGCTAGGTGGGGTTCGTATTCTTCCCGTTCTTCGACGGTACACTGGGCCCGGTCCAGATCGGCCCGGTTGGCGAATCGCTGCACCCGCTGCCGCTCTAGATCGCCGTAGGGCATGGGATGACGGATCACCGCCAGCCGCAGACCCCGCTGCCGCAACCGTTGAGACAGCCAGCGGGTGACTTGGGATTTGCCACAGCCCGTCCGCACCGCCGAAACCGCAATTACCGGCACCTGAGCGGACACCATGGTGCGCTCTGGCCCCAGCAGGAGAAAATCAGCCCCCGTCGCCAACGCTCTCGAGGCCAGGTGCATGACCTGGTCGTGGGTCACATCACTGTAGGCAAACACCACCTGATTGATCCGGTGTTCCCGACAGAGGGTTTCCAGTTCCGCCTCGGGGACAATGGGAATCCCCTGGGGGTATAGGGGGCCGGCCAGGCTGGGGGGATAGGTGCGATCGCTAATACCGCTAATCTGTGCCGCCGTAAAGGCCACCACCTCCACCTGGGAATCCTGGCGGTAGACCACGTTAAAGTTGTGGAAATCTCGGCCCGCGGCCCCCAGGATCACCAGGCGCGTGCGGGTTGCTGAGGTCGTTAGGGGGGCTGACTCGGTTTCAGGGGTGGGTGGTGCGATCGGGGCCATGGTAGCGCTCCCCGGAAGATGGGTGAGTGAGTAAGATTTTGTTTTCAATTATACAGTTTGGCCGTCCACGACGGCCGAGGCTCCTTGGCGGGCCGCTCCCCCGAGCAACGGCCTAGCACGGCCCTAGAGGTCTTGCAAACAGCTCCCAGCTTGGCTTCTTGCCGCCAAAGGTGATTTTGCAAACGTTGCCGGTTTTAGAAAACGAAATCTGCCAGGGTTTGGATGCCCTGGAGGAGATGTTGGGATAATGGCATTATCGAGGACTGGAGATCACCCCACCATGACCATCAGCACGGTTCCGATGAGTCTGGAAGACTTCTTTGCCTATACCGAAGATACTGAAATCCGCTACGAGTTGGAGAGCGGGGAGCTGTGTGAAATGCCACCAGAAAGTGACCTGAACCTGAGAATCGCCTCTTTTTTGTTTGCCTACTTTTTACAGGCGGGCATCGCCCACGATCGCCTGCGGATGAAAACTGAAGTGGTGGTAGGTGGTTCACGGATGACGGTGCGATTGCCCGATCTGATGGTGTTGTCCGCAGAGGCTACGGCTGCCCTAGCGGAGGCGACGCGATCCACAATTACAATGGAGATGCCACCGCCCCGGTTAGTGGTTGAGGTGGTGTCGCCAGGGAAGCACAATATCGATCGCGATTATCGCTACAAGCGCGCTCAATATCAGGCTAGAGAAATCGCTGAATACTGGATTGTAGATCCCATAATTCAACGGGTAACAGTACTGAACCTAGTAGAAGGGCTCTATGAGGAAGCTACCTTTGAGGAAGAGGCTGTCGTCACCTCACCATTCTTGAAGGATTTGGCCGGTGCAGACCTGACAGCAAAGCAGATTTTACAAGCGAGCCCATGAGCTGTGAATCAACAAAATGAGCAAATTCATAGCTCAGGCTTGCCTTAACTATAACATTGTCATTTCTCGCCGTTTTGTCTCTTCCCAAAAGCTTCAGACAGGGGCACTGGTTTTCTAAAGTTGGATCCCTGATTTTCCGTTGCCTGAAATCCTTGAATAGTAAGCCTTCCAGGAAACGTCCTACTTTAACAAGCCAGTACCCAGGCGGGGTGAAGCTGCAGCGAACCCAGGGGCCCTTACCCCAGCCCGGGCCAGTCGGCTAGGGGAGTGGTGGATTGTACCCGGTGCATACCCGCCTCAGCAAAGCGCTGAAAGGTTTCGTTGGCCGGGTCGGTAAAGTCCACCACGCCGGGGACCACGACGGGGGAGGTGCAGTCTTCCAGCAAATACACCTTCTGGGCCAGGGTGGGGTCCTGGGCTTGGATGGCGGTGAGTAGGTCGGCCACAGTCCAGGCGACGCAGTGGCTCTTAGCCTGACCGGCTACAATCAGCCCATCGAACTCGAGCAGGGCTTGGATCAGCGGCCGGTTGGGTTGGGCCATGGGGCGCCCCGTATTGTCTTGGGTAACTTCGGGACTAAGCACCGAGTAATTTTCGGTGAGGGGGTGGCTCCCCTTAATCTCAAAGCGGGTGGGGCTGTGGCGGGCCAGGGCATGGAAAAAGCAGGCCTCCTCCACGGCGGCCACCAGGGCGTGGCCAATGCCGCCCAGCATGGAGTGGTAAGGCCAGATGGTGAGGGGGTACTTGCCCCGCTCATCCAGGGTTTTGGTGTAATGGAGGGCGTACTCTTGCAGTTCCGGGTAGGCGCTGGGGCGCAGGCTGGGGGCGATCGCCGGATTCACGCGCCACTTCCCCTGCACGACATCGTCGTAGTGAATCAGGGTCATCGGCGGCGGGTTTTCGCCAGCGGAATCCACCCAAAACTCAGCGTGGAAAATCTGCATGGCGGTATGGGTATCCAGGGTGGGGATGATGGTCGTAATCTGCCCCAGGTTGCGATAGATAAACTCACATAGGCGAACATTGTCCTCAACGGCCCCCCGCCCCGATCGCCCCCCCACAAACAGCTCAAAATCGGGCAGGCAAAAGGTATTTTGTACGTCAATCAGCAGCAGCGCCAGACGAAAGGAATCCGCCGCCGCTGCCGTAAGGCCGTGGGTTATGGCCCAATCCCTGGCTTGACTGGCCCGCTGTTGGTAGGGCACGCGCCAAACCTCGCCCACCCGGTCTGGCTCAAAAAAGGGGGGAAGCGGTAGAGGAGAAGTGGCCATAGCTGCTGCCCAGGTTGGGGAATAATTTATCCTTCAGCGTAACAATTTCTTGACACACTAACGTTTAGTTGCAGAGTCAGCCGGGTCTGCCCGGGGGCATGTTACTGTCCAGGTAGGGTAGGAAGCTCAGGGCCGGTTCCGTTAGGCTTTAGCCAGGGTTTGCAAAGACGGCAGGCCGCCCCGCCGTAAGGAGTGCCCCTATGAATATTAAGGTGATTGTTTTTTCCAGTATCCTAACAGCCCTCTGTGGAGCTGTTTTGGGCCTAGGCGTGGCTGAAATTAGCAAAAATCAGTACGTTAGTCGCCACTATCAGGATTTATCTGTCAAGTTCGCCCTGGTTGGCGCAGTCCTCGGGGCAGCGGTGGGAGCCGGCCAGGAAGCCGTTCGGGAACTCAAAGTGAACCAAGGTCGTAATTCTTCTCCATCCAACCTTCTGAATGAGCGCAAATTATGAAAATTGAACGTCCCAATGCTAGGCCTCTAAGCCATGCTGATCTGGACCAACTCGATACCCTTAGGGCTGTTTGCGAGAAAGCAATCGCCGATGGGGTTTTGACTCAGGCGGAGAGTTCTCACATTCAATCTGTACTCTGGGCCGATGGCCAAGCTATTCCCCAGGAACTGAATGTCATTCAAGCCTTGATTTGGAACAAGCTACAATCCGGTGAACTGATGATGGAGTGGCGCTAGGCGGCTTATTCTATTGCTTTTCTATGGCTGGCCTTGCTGGCATGACTGCCCCGCTCCCCCAGCGCATGGGTACAGTATGGCTACAAAACTAGTTTCTGAGTCGCTATCCTAGCGTCATAACCTACATTTTGTTCGGAAAACCGGGATTCTGCACGGCGTTCTAGGCATCCGGCTCCACCGGGTCAATAACCCGAGCTTTAACCTGGGCCCGACTCAACAGCCGCACTAACCGCAGGGCCTGGTGTCGGTACATGGCCTGGGGCAGGGTATTCGGCAAACGGGCCAGAAACTCCCGGGCTGCACCCAGCTTATAGCCTGAAATTCGGGCAATTTCCGCAGCACCTTCAAACAGGGCATCGGCGGTGAGGGCCCGGTCAACGTGAACCTGCCAGGTTTGTGCCGCCAGTTGACGCCGCTCAATGCGTCGCAGACCGCTTATGGTAGCTAACACCACCAGGCGATCGCCCGGCTGCACCCAGATATCCTCCGAGGGCATCACCTTACCCGCCTGCTGCAGGCGTTGGTGCCAAATGGGCACTACCCCATAGCCATAGGCAATTTCAGAGAGCATCAGCCCATTCAGGGTATCCTCTGCCTCGATGGTGTATTGGGTCACCAGCACGGTTTGGTTGTAGAGTCGAAACAGGGCCAGCACATCTTCCCCAAAGGCAGCTCCGGCAAAGGCTTCCGCAGAAATGGCCGAGGCGCAGATCACCTGGGCAAAGGGAAAAATCTTGGCCAGGCGATCGGTGAATTGCTGGTCGTAGGTGCGAATAATCGCCCGACACTGGGGATTGAGGCGGTGGGCCATCAACCCCATCTCCAGGTTTTGAATTTCATCGTCGCTGACGGCCACCACACTCTTAGCAGTGGTTAGGTTAGCGCGGTCTAAACAACTGGCAATGTCTCCCGTGAGTAGCGGAATTTTGGGCAGCAAATCGGCCTCTGCGGCCTGGGTCGAGATTCCCACCACCGGTTGTTTCAGGTCCTGCAGCAGACTCAGCACCCGGCGACCAACCCGCCCCAGCCAGATCACCACCACATGGTCCTTTTCTGGCACCGGCGGGCGCCGCTCCATAAACTCAAATCGCAGAGTGAGCAGCTTTTCTGTCAGTAAGGCGTAGAGCACCCCAATAAAAGCTGCTCCCGCCACCGTTAAAATGATCCCAAACAGCTGCAGCAAGCGGGGGCGGTTAAAGTCTGCCAGGGCCTCAAAAACGTCTCCATAGCCCCCAAACAGGGTAATAAAGGTAAACAGAAAAGCCTCAAAGATAGAGATTTCCTCTGGGGAATTGACCTCCAGTAACACGGTTCCTACTATCAGCAAAACCACCACCGTCACCCCACAGATGATGGCTACCTGGCGAATTTGATTCTCTGCCCCAGCCTGCCAGAACCGAATTAGGTCTTGTTTCAGGGTAGGCCAGTGGCGCAGACGGTTAACCCAGTGCCGGGCAGTTCTGAGGGGATGGCGATAGGGTTTAGGAGCGGCCTGAGCCGTCGCCGCCCCCAGGCTGGGGGAGCTAGGGCGCGGTGCATCGCTTTCTACTACCACCACTTCATCCCCCACCCGGAGCCGAGTTTCGGGCATCCAGTTGTAAAACAGGCTAGAGGGGCTAGAGGCATGGGCCGTGCGGGCCTGATCGGGCTCTAGGGGTTGCTCAGGGCGATGACAGAGCAAGCGGCGATAGCTGGTATCCAACTCGTAGAGTTGGCGGCGATCGCTCCAGGTATGGCCCGGTTCAAGGCGCTGCTTCACCACCTGAAACCGATGCCCATCCAGGGTGAAGTAACCCAGCAGTGATTCGCTAAAGGCTTCTAGGGCAAAGGCCGGGGCGGCTAGTTGGGTGGGTTCAAAGGCCACAAAGTTCTCGAGTTGCTGCTCAAGCAGCTCATTTAAGTTTTGTTGATCGGACCGCAGAACCAACTGCACCCGCGGGTTAAGAACCCGTGCTGTCAGGGCCGCCTCCAGGTTGACGCGCTCGTTTTGGGTGACCAGCAAAACCGCCCGACAGTGGCGTACCCGGGCGGCTTCCAGCACTTCACTGAGGCGGCAGTCGCCCACTACCAGGTGGTCAATCAAGTCTTGCAGGTGGGGTACCTCCCACTGGTCCGGCAGGGTTTGATTGACCGCATAGACCGGCACCCCAAAGGTTTTTAGATTGGCCACGCAGTGTTGCCCCAGGCTACCAAGCCCACAGACTAAAAAGCCATCTTCCTGAACCGGTGGTGGTGGGGATGGGTCACCCAATTGGGCCATAGGGCAACAACCTTCGTGCCATGGAGAATGGGCTACGCCTTAAGGCAGGCTTAACCCAGGGTTAGAACTCTTTCAACCCTAGAGCTACCGATATCGCTAAAGGGTTAAGCCCCGGCTAAGGCGAGTTCTGGATCACAACATCACCCGGTGGAATTGGCAACGCTTGCCGGCCCATCGGTATGAGCTCGATGAGCCCGTTGCAGAACCCTAGACTGCCAGCCTGAGCCCGGCGGAGAAGCGCACCTAAGCCTGGCGCCGTAGGCTAAACCGGGATGCTGGAACGCTAAACAAATCCCGGAAGCGGGCCTGGCGCTCTGCCACGGGCTCCGGTGCATCGTGCCAGAGGCTTTCGTAGTAGAAAAAGGCCACCCCTAACCCCTGGGCCGTCGATCCCATCACCTGAGATTGAACCATCGACATCGGCATGGGCCGATTGCGTAACCCAGTCAGAATGCCAATGCCCACGGGAATTTGAGTTTGGGCCATCTGAATTTCAGGTCGCAGAATTTGATCCATAAAGCTGCCCATGTCCCAGCGGTAGACCTGCACCAGCAACTCGTCTACCAAGCCACGGTTGATCCAGTCCACCCAATCTTGCAAAAACGAGTTGTAGGCCGTGTCATAGGGATTAGGTGACACCGAAAAAATGGCTTGGGGACGATGCTGTTTCACAGTCTGGTTGAGCTGCGCCACAAAGTCCGTAATCTTGTCCGCCCGCCAGCGCATCCAGGCTGGATCCCGAGGGTTAGTCGGGGCCGGCTGTTCGGTTTCCTGCTGGTACAGCGCCAGGGTGTAAGGGTCATAGCCAAAGTCGCTGGGTAGGGCGGTGTGGTCATCGAACTGAATGCCGTCAATGTCGTAGCGAGCGGCAATTTCGGCAACCAGGCTGTTGATGAACTGCTGCACCTCTGGCTTAAACGGGTTGAGCCAGACCACTTCCCCAGCCGCACTCATCGAGGTCTGGCTGCCGTCCTGGCGCTGGGTCAGCCAGTCTGGGTGAGCTAGCGTCAACTCCGATAACGGCGGAGCCATAAAGCCAAACTCAAACCAGGGAATCGCTAACAACCCCTGGCGGTGGGCTTGGTTAATCACCTCAGCCAGAATATCCTGCCCCGCCGCGCCTCGGTGAATGTAGGGTATCCCGGCTTGCTGGGCAATCACGCTGGGATAGAGGGCATAGCCCGAATTCCAAACCACTGGATAGACCGTGTTGAAGTTGAGCTGAGACAACTCGGCCATGGCGCTCTGCACCCGCGACGAATCCCGCAGGATATTCATATCGTTGGTGGTCAGCCACACCCCCCGGATTTTTTGGAAGCTCTGAGGAGCCGGGACCATCTCCCACGGATCAGCCCCCCAAGGCACCACCGGTGGCGGCACTGCGATTGCAGGCCCACCCAACATCACCACGGTCAGCAGCGCCGCCCAGAACCACAGAATCCGGTGTTTTAGTTTGTGTTTACGCTGAGAAGTCATAGGGGAAAGGGCTATTGGCTGTCGACGATGCTATGGGCTTTGGCTCTTGGGCGTGATGGCCTGGAGCCTGTCCTGTTACTCAAGACATAGCTTTATGCCCATCTTTATACCCAAAATCCGGACGATTACTGAATTACTCTATGGACTGGGAATCGGGCACCCAAGTTCTCACCACTCGCCCCTGGAGGGTTTCACCCAGCCAGGGGGTATTGGCCGATTGGGATTGCAGACTGTCTGGGCTAACTAGCCAGCGGCTGGCAGGGTCAAACAGCACCATCTCTGCGGGTTGCTGGGGTTGAATCGTGGGCGGTGGCTGCCCCCAACAGCGGGCCGGGCGGGTACTGAGGGCCTCGATCAGGGTTAAGGGGGGGCAGGCGCCTTGCTCTACCAGGCGATGCCACAAAATCCCCCAGGCCAATTCCAGGCCAATGGCCCCCGCCGGGGCGGTCGCAAAGCCCACGGTTTTGTCTTCGTAGGTGTGGGGGGTGTGGTCGATGGCGATCGCATCAATCACCCCCGCCTTGACCCCCTCCAGCAGAGCCGCCTGGTCCTCCGGATTGCCGAGGGGTGGATCTAGCCGGAGATTGGGGTTGTAATCCTGTAAGTCCTGGGTACTAAACAGCAGATGCATCCAGGTGGTGCTGGCGGTGATGGGCAGACCGCGCTGCTTGGCCTGATGCACTAGCTCTACCCCCCGGGCTGTGGCAATTCGCATCAGGTGAACCGGGCTAGCCACCAGGGCTACGATCTCCAGTAACGCGGCCAGGGCCGAGGTTTCAGAGGTGGCCGGGTCGCCCACCAAACCATACATCAAGGAAAAGGGGCCCTCCCGGGCGACCCCACCATCGCGCAGGGTGAGATCGCAGGGCCATAGGGCCACGGGCTTGCCCAGGGGTTGCAGGTACTGCAGCAACCGCTGCATCAATAGCGGATTCTGAATCCCCTGACCATCCGCAAAGCCGACTATGGGTGTCTCCGCCAGTTCTGCCAGGGCGGCCATTTGTTGACCCTGCGCCCCTAGGGTGAGGGCGGCCCAGGGGTAGAGGTGGGGCAGATTAGCCTGGCCTTGAACGAGGGCCTGGCGCTGCCCAAGTACCTGTTCGACCAG
>DVEE01000143.1 GCA_015295885.1 Leptolyngbyaceae cyanobacterium M65_K2018_010 | reverse complement strand
CGGGGCTCCGGTAGCCGGTTGCTCATCTCCATAGAGCGGTTTGGGGGGGAGTACCGACAGCCGCGACATGAAGTACCGGGCCGTAGCTACACCAGCCATAGACAGTAGCATTAGGGCGATCGCAACCCCCAGGACGAGTTTAGACAGGCCGATTAAAAATCCTTTCATCGATCGCGGGCTTGAGATAGTTGCCATTAGCTTGCTAATAGTACAGCAACCCGGCCTAATCGGCATCGGAGCGGGGCGGTTTGAGTCGTTGCTCCAAGGGGGTGCTGCGGGAAGCCAGACGGGCCTTACCGGAGGCGGCCCAATTCTGCAGAGCGGTAATTTGATCCTGGGCGGTGCGGGCCAGGGGCACCATCTGGCTGGCCGCCTCCAGAATATCGTCGGTGGTAAAGTCTCGGTTCTGGCTAAAGCCCAGGTGCATGGCTTCAATAATCACCTGCTCGATTTCGGCGCCGGAGAAGTCCGGGGTTTCGTAGGCTAGGCGAGCCAGGTCATAGCTCTTTAGGGTGTGGGGCCGCAGGCGCGAAAGGTGTACCTCAAAGATGGCCTGGCGCTCGTCCTGGTTGGGCAAGCCAACGAAAAAGATTTCATCAAACCGGCCCCGGCGCAGCATCTCTGGCGGTAGAGCCTGCAGGTTGTTGGCGGTGGCTACCACAAACACCGGCGAGGTTTTTTCGGCCATCCAGGTAATAAAGGTGCCAAACACCCGACTGGTGGTGCCAGCATCCCCGCGACTATCCAGGCCGGCAAAGGCCTTGTCGATTTCGTCAATCCATAGCACACAGGGGGCCAGGGCCTCGGCTAATTGAATCATCTGCCGGGTGCGGGACTCTGACTCCCCCACCAGACCTCCGAACAGACGCCCCACATCGAGCCGCAGCAGGGGGAGATGCCAGTGGTGGGCAATCGCCTTGGCGGTGAGGGATTTGCCCGTACCCTGAATGCCCATCAACAATAGCCCTCGGGGGTAGGGCAGGCCGTACTGGCGGGCTTTTTCCGAAAAGGCGGTCCCCCGCTTGAGCAGCCAATCCTTGAGGTTATCTAAACCGCCAATGTCTGAGATTTGCTCGGTGGCGGGGTAATAGTCGAGAATTTGGGTTTGGCGAATGGTCTGACGCTTTTCTTCCAGAATGAGATCCAGATCCCGATCGTCAAAGCTGCCGTGGCTAGCGATCGCCCGGCCCAGCACCCGTCGGATGCGCTCCAGGGAAAGCCCCTGGCAGGATCGCACCACCTCATCCAGCATGGTCGCCGAGAGGGCGGTACCGGTGGAACCCAAGAGTTGCTCTACTTCCTGGCGAATGGTCCCAGGGGTAGGTAGGGTAAACTCCAGGACGGTAATGGTTTCCCCCAGTTCTTCAGGAATCGCCAACTGAGAGGAAAGGATCACAATATTTTTGGGCTGAGCCTTCAGTAATCGGCCCAGGTTTCTCAACTTGCGAGAGATCGCCACATCCTCCAGAAAGCGGTGAAAGTCTCGCAGTATGAACACGGCCGCCGCCGAGGTCGGGAGCTTTTCCAGCAGTTCTAGGGCCTGCAGGGGGTTGCGGCGGCCAAAACCCGCATCGTTGAGGTTGCCCTGGTAGCCTTCGACAAAATCCCAAAGGTAGACGGCGCGATCGCCCTGGGCCTTAGCACAGGCCGCAATCTCTAGCTCAGCCCGCTCCTCTTCAGCGGTGGCCACGTAAATAATCGGGTAGCGGGCCCGTAGCAACAGCCCCAAGTCCTCAGTAAAACCCATAGCAGCGTGATGGTCAGTGCAATGCCTCTAGATTAACTGGTTCAGGGCATCTGTCGGATTGAAGCGGTTCAGGCGGGGCAGCAGCCCCCTCTCCAAGGGCTGCGGAAGACCTGTGAGTCGCGTTACGACTCCCGCTATTCCCTGTAGGGCGTAGGGGCCCAGTGGCCCAGACCCGGCTGGCCCAGTTCCGGTTTTCGTCCTTTGGCGCATCCGGAAACTTTCAAAACTTTTTAAGAACTTTCATCGAAGCCTAAACCCTGGGGAAAAGGCGGGCAGACCTTGGGAGTTATCCGGAAAGAGCACTTTAGGCTTGTAAAGGAAAAATAACAACCTAGATGATTTCATTGGCAGAGGGGCTTCGACGGTCGAGTTGGATCTCAGTCTCTTTGCGCTGTGCCGAAACCGCCATTGGACGATCGGCCAGTGGGCAGGATAGGTGCGCCTGCCGGTTATCCAGGCCGAGGCACGGATTTGCTGTAGGGAGCGGCCAGGGGCGCACTCCCCGACCAGGGTGACGGTTTTCCTGCCCAGTTCTGACACATCCTACCGGGGCGTCTACCACCATCCATCCCCTTAGCCCTAGGATCATGTCAAGCCCAAATAGTCTTGTGAGTGAGCCCATTTTGGGCTTTTCTGTGGCCGTCAATTCCTTTGCCGAACAAATTGATCAAATTATGGAGTGGGGCCAGAGGCACCTGAGCCGGATCATTTGTGTGGCCAATGTACACATGCTGATGGAGGCTCGCTGGAACCCAGACTTCGCCCAGGTACTCAGCCAGGCTGACATGCTCACCCCCGATGGCATGCCACTGGTATGGACCCTCAACTTGCTTCGCAAACGCCGGCACGATCGCGTCGCCGGTATCTACATCCTGCGGGAGGTGTGCCAACGGGCCAGCCGCACGGGCCTGGGGGTTTATTTTCTCGGCACCGATGCCCCTACCCTGGCTAGCATGCGCCAGCGTCTGCGGCAGGAGTTTCCTGATTTAGTCATTGCTGGCATGGCACCGCTGCCCTTTCGCCCTCCCACACCGGAGGAAGACCATCAAGTCGTGCAAGCCATTAACGATAGTGGAGCCGGGGTTGTATTTGTTGCCCTGGGTTGTCCCAAACAGGAAACCTGGATGCATCAGCATAGACATAAAATTAACGCCACCATGGTGGGCCTAGGGGGCGTATTCCCTATCTATGCGGGCCTTAAAAAGCATGCTCCCCGATGGGTTCAGCAATCGGGGTTAGAGTGGCTGTATCGGCTAGTGCAAGAGCCAGGGCGGCTGTGGACGCGCTACGCTAGAACAATTCCGCCGTTTATCTATTTGTCCGCCAGGCAGGTGGTTACAACCCGGCTGCAACGGCGCATCCACCGGATGTTCCATGGTCTGGGTGAACAGACCTAAGGATCATCGGCCTAAACTTAGGGGTGACCCAGTCCCTGGGGAACCGATGGCCCCTGATCCCCTCGATTTGGGAACCCTGGATCAGCTCGGACGCCCTTTTCAAGAAAACGTTCTAACCCACTGGCCCCTCTTTACGCGATGAAAACAAGAACGCTCACCATCGAAGCTGGAAAGACCGAAAAACAGTACTGGCAGGATCTGTGGAACTACCGCGAGCTATTTTATACCCTGGCCTGGCGAGATATTGCCGTCCGCTATAAACAAACGTTTATCGGTTTTTCCTGGGCGCTGATTCGGCCTTTTTTAACGATGGTCGTGTTTACGGTGGTGTTTGGCAAGCTGGCTGGCCTACCCACCGAGGGCAATGCCCCTTACCCGATTCTGGTATTTTCGGCCCTGTTGCCTTGGCAGTTTTTCTCTAGTGCGTTGTCGGAATGCAGCAATAGCCTCATTACCAATGCCAATATGCTGTCGAAGGTGTACTTTCCTCGCCTGGTAATCCCCACCAGTGCAGTGATTGTCAGTTTTGTCGACTTTTTGATTTCGGGCATTATCCTGCTAGGGTTGATGGTTTGGTTTAACTTTGTTCCCAGTTGGCGCATTGTTACCCTGCCGATATTTATTGCCATTGCCTTTGCGGCGGCCATGGGGGCCGGGCTGTGGCTGGCGGCCTTGAATGTGGAATACCGCGATTTTCGTTATGTGGTTCCCTTTCTGGTGCAGTTTGGTCTTTATATTTCGCCGGTGGGGTTCAGTAGCAGTGTGGTGCCCCAGCAATGGCGTTTGCTCTATTCCCTTAACCCCATGGTGGGGGTCATCGATGGCTTTCGCTGGGCCATTTTGGGCCAAGACTCGATCATTTACTGGCCGGGGTTTTGGCTGTCGTTGGGGATTGTGGGGCTGGTGCTGGTCACAGGTATTGGGTACTTTCGCAAAATGGAACGCACCTTTGCGGATGTGATCTAGGCGGATGGCCACCAGAGGGTGGCTGAACTGACGGTGTACACCTACTTCTGAGTCCGGGGGATGTGGAACCGGTGGTGGATCTCCACCGGATTTTAGATTAGGTCTACCAGGAAGCCGCTCTGGATCTGGCGATCGCCTATGATCGCCAGCCGGTACCGCCGGTCAGCAACGAAGATTGGGCTTGGATTCAAACGCTGGTGTCAAGCTGCAGCGGAGATTAAATTGATCGGTTAGACCGTGGGAGGTTAGCTTACAACGTAGGTGTAGAGCACTTGATGGTGGATTCTCTCGCCATGGCATTCGCAACGGGGTATTCGATTCCGCAGAGCGACCCACCGAGGTCGCATCGGGAAACGCTGCCGACCATGTATGATTTGCCCAGCGAGTTTCCGGAGGAGCCGGGATTGCCGGACGTTCGCGTCAGCGCGTCGCGAGACGAATATCACGAATGGCCAATGGCTGTTGTTGGATACGGAGCGAGAACGCCTGGCCAAAGAACAGGTACAGGCTCAGTTGGTGCAGGCGGCCCGCACTATGCTGGCTAAGGGGATTGCCATGGACGAGATGGTGACTCTGCTGGGGCTAACCGATGAGCAGCTTAAGCAAATAATGGAGCATTCGGCCTAAGATACCAGGAAGGGGGCTGAGTTTTGTCACCAGGGTCGCTACCCTAGTAGGATGCTATGGCCTTCTCAGTCGAGCGTGGGTTACCCGATGATGTACCAAACTGAGCCGCCCCGCCCTGCTCAAGAATCTTTGCCGACGATGTACGATCTTCCCAGTGAAGACCCGGAGGCGCCAGGCTTGCCCGATGAGTTCCATGACATTCAGCCCCAGTTGCTAAAGGAGACCTTTTGTCCACCGGGTTATTCCTCCGACGAAGTGTTTATAGGCACGGATCTCAACCTCTACTTCGACACCCACCATCCTAGCTGGTACAAGCGGCCCGATTGGTTTCTGGTGCTGGGGGTGGCTAGGGCCCGGCGGCAGGAGGAATTGCGCTGGAGCTATGTGATTTGGCAGGAGGCCGTAACTCCGTTTCTAGTAGTCGAGCTCCTATCCCCTGGTACCGAAGCAGAAGATCTGGGACAAACCCTGCGGGAGGTTAACCAGCCGCCTACAAAGTGGCAGGTGTATGAGCAGATTTTGAGAATTCCTTACTATGCTGTGTATGACCGCTATGAGAACCAGTTTCGCCTGTTTCAGTTAGTGGGCACCCGTTATCAAGAAATGGTTCTGTCTGATCAACGGTTCTGGTTTGAGGAGTTGGCCCTGGGTTTGGGCGTTTGGCCGGGGGAATACCAGGACACCGTTGGCCAGTGGCTCCGCTGGTACGATGTCCAGGGAATCTGGGTGCCGACCGCCGCAGAACGGGCTGATCAGCAGCGCCAGCGAGCGGATCGCCTGGCGGAGCGTCTGCGGGAGTTGGGTCTCGATCCGGATGAGGTGTAGCACTCTGCTTTGGAGCCCCACCCCTGCCCCTCCCAGGAGGGAAGATCCACCCCTACCCCTCCCAGGAGGGGACATCTACCCCGGCCCATCCTTCACCCTACACCCACCATCCCGACACTCACCACCCTCTGTATAAGCCTGTAGCATAGGTATAGGGCCCTTGATGGTTGATCTCACCATGGCATTCGCAACGGGTTATTCCATTCCACAGAGCGACCCGCCCCGGTCGCCCCGAGAAACGCTGCCGACCATGTATGATTTGCCGAGTGAGTTTCCGGAGGAGCCGGGATTGCCGGATGAGTATCACGATTTGCAGCCTCAATTGCTGAGCCGCACCTTGACCCTGGCTAACTATCGTCGCGAGGACTGGTTTGCCGCCAGCGACTTAAACGTTTACTACGATGTGCAGCATCCCCTGTGGCACAAGCGCCCCGACTGGTTTTTAGCGGTGGGCGTACCCCGGCTTTACGGTGGAGAAGAGCTGCGGCGCAGCTATGTGGTCTGGCAGGAGGGGCGTTCTCCGGAGGTGGTGGTAGAGTTCCTGTCACCGGGCACGGAAGCGGGAGATCTGGGTCGCTTTTTGGCAGGGGACGACAGTCCTGCAACACCGGCGAATTTCCCTGCCGCGTCCGAGGTCACCGGGGGGGAACAGGCGGAGTTGCCGCCTGAAAAATTTACTGTCTATGAGCGCTATCTGCGGGTTCCCTACTATGTGGTTTACAACCGCTACTCTGGAGCTTTGAGGTTTTTTCAACTGGTCGGAGATAGCTACCAGGAGCAGCCTATTTTGCGGGAAGGGAACCTAAAAATCTGGCTGCCGGGGTTAGGGGTTGGCTTAGGGCTATGGCAGGGAGAGTTTGAAGGGATTACCCAACCGTGGCTGCGGTGGTGTGACCAGGAGGGCCAATGGCTGCTGCTGGATACGGAGCGAGAACGCATCGCTAAGGAACAAGCGCAACTGGCTAAGGAACAGTCCCAAGCGCAGGTATTGCAGGCAGCCCAAAGGTTGCTGGCCACAGGGATGGCGCTAGATGAGATAGTCACCCTGTTAGGGCTCACCGATGAGCAGCTTCAGCAGGTGATGGAGCAGCTCGATCTACCGTAGGGTGGAATGTCACTGAAATACGCTTCACCACCCCACCACCCCGACACTCACCACCCTCTGGAGAAGCCTGTAGCATAGGTATAGGCGATTTCTGGAAAACAATCTCCCTAGTGGTGGGCAGTGCCCACCCTACCGCAGCTACAGTCGCTGCATAATGTTGGGATCTTCTTTCCTGGAAGTCTCCTAGGGCCCTTGATGGTTGATCTCACCATGGCATTCGCAACGGGTTATTCCATTCC
>DVEE01000186.1 GCA_015295885.1 Leptolyngbyaceae cyanobacterium M65_K2018_010 | reverse complement strand
ATAGTTTGATGGATCCGCTGAAAGATCATCTCCGAAAGGTAAAACGGTTACATCAACATGATTTAGACCAGGGCTATGGGTCGGTCTATCTACCCTTTGCCTTAGAACGCAAATATCCTCATGCCGATCGCGCCTGGATTTGGCAGTTTGTTTTTCCATCTCTATCGCGTTCTCAAGATCCACGTAGTGGCCTAGTTCGGCGTCATCATCTCCATGAGAGTAGTGTGCAGCGCACCCTCAAGCAGGCTGTACAGCAGGCTGGACTTCAGAAACGGGTCAGTTGTCACACCTTTCGCCATAGTTTTGCAACCCACTTACTGGAAGATGGCTACGACATCCGCACCGTGCAGGAGTTGTTGGGCCATAAGGATGTCAAAACCACGATGGTCTACACCCATGTACTGAATCGCGGCGGGCGGGGGGTGAGAAGCCCGTTGGATGGTTGATTTTGTCCTGAGCGCTCACCGTTTGTGCGGTTGCCAAAGGGCGATCGCCCCACCATCCCCTTGACCATCAGCTTAGGATTTCCCAAACAGATCGAGCTGTTCGGAGGGATCGTAGGGGGCGGCGACCTCCCTAGCGCGGCGGCGGGGTTTGGGGGAACGGGGGGCTTCTCCCCGCAGGCCCACGGCAATGGTGCTGTGGCGTTCGATCTCGCGCATTACGTCGCGGGCGCGCTGGATCACCGAGGGAGGCAGTCCCGCCAGTCTCCCGGCTTCGATGCCGTAGGATTTGTCAGCGCCGCCGGGTTGCACCTGATGGAGGAAGATGATCTGGTCAGGCATTTCCTTCACCGTCACCTGGTAGTTGGCCACGTTGGTGACCAGGGCGGCCAGTTCATTCAGTTCGTGGTAATGGGTGGCAAAGATCGTGCGGGCCTGGAGCTCGATCGCCAGGTGTTCGGCTACGGCCCAGGCGATGGAGAGCCCGTCGAAGGTGGCGGTGCCCCGACCAATTTCATCCAGGAGCACCAGCGATCGCGGCGTGGCGTGGTTGAGAATATTCGCCGTTTCGTTCATCTCCACCATAAAGGTAGATTGCCCGGTGGCCAGATCATCCACTGCGCCGACGCGGGTAAAGATGCGATCGCACACCCCCAGCCGTGCCCCCTGGGCCGGCACAAAACTGCCCATCTGGGCCATCAGTTGAATTAGCCCCACCTGGCGCAGGTAGCAGCTTTTACCGCTGGCATTGGGGCCCGTGAGAATGATCAGGTCCTGGGCGTAGGGGGCATCGCGATCCGCCGGGGCGGTGCCCAGATAGGTGGAGTTGGGCACAAAGAAGCCCGCCGGTAGGAGTTGTTCCACCACGGGATGGCGGCCCTCAGTAATCGAGATGGTGCGCGAATCGTCGATGTCCGGGCAGCAGTAGCCTTGGAACACTGCCACCTCGGCCAGACCGCAGAGCACATCGGCGGCAGCCACGGCGGCAGCCACTTTGCGAATCAGCTCCGCCTGGGCTCCCACCTGTTCCCGCAGTTGATTAAAGATCTCGTACTCCAGGGCATTCATTTCGGCCTCGAGATTGAACACCCGCGCTTCCCGTTCCTTTAGTTCAGGGGTGATAAAGCGCTCTTCGTTGGTCAGGGTTTGCTTGCGGATGTAGTCATCGGGGGCCTGGTCGGCCTTGGCCCGGGAAAGGCTGATGTAGTAACCAAAGGCTTTGTTAAAACCCACCTTGAGGGTGGGAATACCCGTGCGGGCCCGCTCTGCGGGTTCCAATGCGGCAATCCAGCGCTGGTCATCGGCGGCCTGCTGGCGCAGGCCATCCAGTTGGGGGTTGACCCCAGATCGAATCAGATGCCCCTCGGTGAGGTAAAGGGGGGGATTATCTACCAGGTGCGATCGCAGGGTTTGGCCCAACTGCTCCAGTTCCGGCGGCACCTCCTGAAGCGCTTGTAGATAGGGGGATTGGGCCTGGGCAGCCAAGGCGGCCAAATCGGGCAGGCGCAGGAAGGAATCGGCCAGGGCCACCAGATCGCGGGCATTGGCGGTGCCCGACCCGGCCCTTCCGGCCAGCCGCTCCAGGTCATAGATTTGCTTCAGACGGTGCTGGAGCATCTGCCGCAGGTTGCCATCCTGGAGGAGTTCGCGGATCGTGGCCTGGCGAGCCTGGATGGCTTGGACATCCAGCAGCGGTTGCAGCAGCCAGCGCCGTAGGGTGCGGCCGCCCATGGCGGTGACGGTGCGATCCAGCGCCCAGAGCAGGGAGCCGTTGTAGGTGCCATCCCGGGCCGTCTGGGTGATTTCCAGGTTGCGGCGGGTTTGGTGGTCAATCACCAGGTAGGCGGATAGGGTGTAGGTGCTGAGGGGCTGGAGCGGGGCCTGCACGGTCTTTTGGGTGTCTTCCACGTAATCCAGCAAGCCCCCCGCGGCCCGCACCGCCAGGGGCAGATGGTCGCAGCCTAGCCCTTCCAGCGATCGCAACCGAAACCGTTGCAGCAGTCGTTGCCGGGCCTCGCTTTGGCTAAAGGCCCCCTGGGGCCGCAGGGTATAGCAAAACTGGCGGGGCAGGCAATCCGGCAGTTGATCGCTGGTTTCCCCGGGGCGCAGCATCGCCCCCAGGTTAGGCGCATCCACCGGAAACAGCACCTCCGCCGGCTGGAGCCGCAACAGTTCCTGGCTAAGCTGCTCCAGGTCGGCCCCCTGGGTGGTGAGAAATTCCCCCGTCGAGACATCGGCATAGGCTAACCCCCAGTGTTGCCCCGCCACCACCACTGCCGCCAAAAAGTTGTTCTGGCTGGCGCGCAGCATGCCTTCCTCCAGCACCGTGCCCGGCGTGATCACCCGGGTGACTTCCCGCTTCACCAACCCCTGGGCCACCGCCGGGTCCTCCACCTGGTCGCAGATGGCGATCGCATAGCCCTTTTCCACCAGTAGGGTGCAGTAGCGATCGAGGGCATGGTGGGGAATACCCGCCAGGGGCACCCGGCCAATCTGCTTACCGGCGTCTTTGCTGGTCAATACCAGCTCAAGTTCCCGGGCGATGGCGATCGCATCCTGAAAAAAGGTTTCAAAGAAATCGCCCACCCGGTACAGCACCAGGGCATGGGGATACTGCTCCTTCATCTCCACGTAGTGCCGCATCATGGGCGTCAGCTCATCCCAATCCACCGAGCGATGGTCGGCATAGCGCACGGTATGTTTCGCCAGCCGCTCTGGCAGGAGAGGTTGACTGTCAGCGGGGGGGGATGAACCAGACATCGCGTCGTTTGGGGCAACTAACCGTTAAGCTTCTTTGCACGGCCCAAGAGCAGTCCACGGCCTGTGTTAACTTCGATATCGTTGCATATTTTATCGATGTTCAATCATTAAAGAGGTTGTTCCCGTGGCCCTGTCAGAACAATTAGCTCCAGCCCTGACCGAAACCCGCGAAGACTTTTCCGAATACGTCGCCCATTTGCAACTTCACATGGCTCTCCAAGCTCGCAATCTGGTGCCTTCCCTAAACATGGCTGGGGATAGCCGCCACCATCTACTCCACCAAACCCAGGCTGATATTGAGAAGCTGGTTTCCCGTCAAGGCTTCTAAGGGCTCAGCCTGAGCCAGGCCCAGCCCAGGTTCACAGCCCCTTCTTACAATTCATTAGACACAGCGACTGAGCGGTGCGCTCAGCCCTAACCTATGCCCGGGTTTGGGGCCAAGGGGCAAGCGACTAGCGAATCAACAGGCGTCAGGGCGAGGCCGCCTCTAGCGGTTCCTGCTCCTGCTTGTCATCTCCATCCAAGGGTAGGGCGAGTTGTTCAGCCTGTTCCTGGTTAGGGGTTGATTCCGCTCGGGTCTGACTCTGGTCCTCCTCTTCGCTGCCCTGCTCAACAGCTTTTTCTAGCCAGGGGGAGTCAAAGTGGTGCCAGGGCAAAATAGGTTCGTTGGGGAGGCTTTCGGTCAGCACCGTAATATTATTGACGTCGGGCTTGGGTAGGTAGACCCGTTTTTCCGAGCCGGCGTCCGTTTGCTCTTGCTCTTTGGTCTGATGAGCCTGTATTACGTCTGAGAAGGCCATACCCTTAACCCTAAAGAGACCTACAACACAAACCGTGGTGCACCTTTGGTCACATAGATAGCCAGAATGTGTACCAGCATAATAGCAGTTGTGCCCCAGATGGTATAAGCGGCGTACCTCAAGCTTTGGGAAATATCTTCTAGCCGTTGTTTGTTGGCGTTATAGGTTTCTGCCAGATTCACCAGCATTTGCAGTTGGTAGTCACGGGCGGTTAGGGCCAGGTAGGTTTCTAGGAACTGATGATCCTCCAGATTGGGGGTTACAGCCACCTGACGAGGTAAAAATGCGCGCATGAGCAGAGAAAAACTAATCAGAAACCCCAGGACTTCTGCCAAGCTAAATAAACTGCCGCTAACGAGAAGACGGGAAATGCTCAGGCTGGTGAGCAAGGCACCGTTGGCCACAAACAGAATGTTGAGCTTGGTGGTTAAGGTTTGACTCTGTTCGTTCTGTTCCCGCAGCACCATGCGCACGTCCTGGGCTGCCAGGTTGATCGTCACGGAGGAAATGGGCTCGGGCTCAGGGGTAGGAGCTTCTACAGGCAGGCTGAGTTGTACCTCTGCCAAGCTATCCGCAGTTGTCGGCAAGGGTTCAGCTAAGTCCAGGGGGATGGGTTCCCCAGGATGGAGCACAGGGGTCGGAGGAGTGGAAACGGCGTTGACCATAGTGCCTGGGTTTAATCGACCACTGCTTCAATGGTAATAAAGTAGAACTTGATCTGGCAGCGTTGGCTGCTACCAGCCTGCCCTCCCTAGCAATGCTATGCCCCCCTATGCTCTACGGCCATGACCAATGTTGGGAAGCCGCCAATGGTGGCTAAGACCCAGGCGCTGGGTGGGGCCAGAGCGCACCTGAGCCTAGTGGGGCTGAGCGGTTTACTGATGGCCCTGGCCCTGCCACCGTTGAGTCTATGGCCCTTGGCCTGGATTGCCCTGGTGCCGCTATGGCGGGTGATGGTATCGACGGTAGGGCAGCCGGCGTGGTGGGCGGCGGGCTATGGTTTGCTCTGGGGCATGGTCTATTACGGCCTGTCCTTGGTTTGGATTACCCATCTGCACCCTTTGATGTGGCTGGGGGTACCCTGGGCGGGCAGCCTAGCCATCGCCCTTGGGGTGTGGGTGGTGATCACCCTCTGGGGGGCGGGGTTTATCGCCCTGTGGGGTCTGGGGCTGGGCTGGGTAGCCCGGCACTGGCCCACTCATCCGGGGCTGCGGGTGGCCGTGGGTACGGCCCTATGGGTTGCTTTAGAAGCTGGACGGAATTACTCCCCCCTGGACTGGTCTCCCCTCAGTCTGACCCAGAGTCCGGGTAATTTGTGGATTTTGCACCTGGCCCAACTCTCGGGGCCGGGGGCGATTACAGCGACCATCGTGGCCACCAACGGGCTTTGGGCCGAGGCCAGGGGTAGAGGGCTGGTCGGCCTGGGGGTGGCCCTGCTGGTCCTGAGCCACACCCTTGGGTTTGGGCTTTACCAGCAACCGGCCCAAGCGGATACCGCCCAGGCGATCGCCTTGGGGTTAGTTCAAGGCAATGTTCCCACTCGTGAAAAGCTGACTCCGGCTGGCGTTAACCAGGCGATTCGGAACTATACCGAAGGCTATCAAAGCCTGGCAGCCCAGGGCGTCGATGGGGTGATTACCCCCGAGGGGGCCCTGCCCGTGATCTGGCGGCAGGGGGATCCCCAGGTGGCCCGATTGACTCAAACCGTGGGTCAGACCGGTGTCCCCCTATGGTTGGGGACCTTTGCCCCTGCCCCATCGGGAAAACCTGGGCAATATACCCAAGGTCTGCTAGAACTCCGCCCCGATGGTGAAGTTCACGGTCGCTACGATAAGGTGCAACTGGTGCCCTTGGGGGAATACATTCCCTTTGAGCCCGTCCTGGGCAAGTGGATTAGCCGCCTCTCTCCCCTGAACAGTTATCTGGTGCCCGGATCGCCCCAGCAAACCTTTGCGACCCAGGCTGGGGTTGGAATTGTCGGCATTTGCTATGAATCGGCCTATAGTCGGCTGTTTCGTCGACAGGCTTTAGCGGGGGGGGAATTTATCGTCACCGTTTCCAATAATGACCCCTATCCCCTAGGCATGATGGCCCAGCATCATGGTTTCGATGTGTTGCGAGCGGTGGAGAGCGATCGCTGGGCCATTCGCGTCACCAATACGGGTTTGTCAGGGCTCGTAGACAACCATGGCCGCACCCACTGGTTGGGAGCCCCCAACCGTTTCCTCGTCTACCGGGCTACCCTTTACCGACATCTAACCCTCACCCCCTACGTGACCTGGGGCGACTGGCTGACCCCCCTGCTTGGGGTCGGGGCGATGACCTGGGCTGTCTTCATAAAAGTCCTTGGAAAATAACCAATACTTTACTAACAGCTTCTCGAATCTTCACAAGCCCATGGGTATGTTGGAGGGAAGATAGTCTTACGGGTGATCTGACCACGCTCTAGCCAAGTTTTCCAGCCAATACCTCTGCTATGTATGCGTTAGCTGCAGATCACCTGCTGTACTACAAAATTAGCCCTGAGGCGGGCGGTTTCAGGTTGCGCCTTTGGGAAACCCCGGCGGCATCTACGCACCGGGAGGTGAACTATCTCTACATTCTCAATTTTCGAGTAGCTTCGGTGGCAGAAGCCAAGGCGGTGCTAGCCCACCACCTGGCCCTCAATGGCAGTGCCCTCGCCTCTGATTTAACGGATCTACCCAAAAAAGGCAAAATTAGGCTAATGGCCTTTCCCACCTGGAATGGATCGAATATCGGCTAAGCTGCGGCAACCGCCCAGGTTGGGCTCCAGGCTAACTTCCCAGCCCTTCTCTCAGGTCCATGGATTTGACCCGACCGCTGCTGACTGGTGACCATTTGGGCCGCAACCTCGCCGGTCGGTGGCTGTGGCGAGGGCTCAGT
>DVEE01000354.1 GCA_015295885.1 Leptolyngbyaceae cyanobacterium M65_K2018_010 | reverse complement strand
GCCTGGCGGCGGCAGAACGGTGGGTGCTGGAGCACCAGGAGGCTACCGGCGATTGGGGCGGCATTATTCCAGCCATGCTGAACTCCCTGTTGGCCCTGCGCTGCCTTGGCTATGGGGCAGAGGATCCAGTTGTGGTGAGGGGTCTGCGGGCAATTGACAACTTTGCCCTTGAAACCGACACAGAGTACCGGGTACAGGCCTGTGTTTCCCCCGTCTGGGATACGGCCCTGGTGATGCGAGCCCTGGTGGACTCGGGTTTACCCCCCGATAGTCCCTGCCTGGTGCGAGGGGGCGAGTGGTTGCTAGATAAACAAATTTTGGACTACGGCGACTGGGCGGTTAAAAACCGCCAGGGTAAGCCCGGTGCCTGGGCCTTTGAATACACCAACCGCTTTTACCCGGATGTGGATGATACCGCCGTGGTGGTTATGGCCCTGCAGGGGGTTCAACTGCCGAAGGAGCAGGAAAAGCAAGCGGCCATCCAGCGGGCGGTGGATTGGATTGCCACTATGCAGTGCCACCCGGGTGGCTGGGCCGCCTTTGACTACAACAATGACCAGGACTGGCTGAATGCCATCCCCTACGGCGACCTCAAGGCCATGATTGACCCCAACACCGCGGATGTGACGGCGCGGGTGCTGGAAATGGCAGGCCAGCTTGGTCTGGATGCCTCACCGCCGGGCCCACCGGCCCATGGCAGTCTGACCGCTGAGCGGCTGCGCCGGGCCGTGGCCTACCTGATCCAAGCCCAGGAGGCAGACGGTAGTTGGTTTGGCCGCTGGGGAGTGAACTACATCTACGGCACCAGCGGCGTGTTGTCGGCCCTGGCCTTGGTGGCCCCAAGCCGCTGTGGTCGGCAGATCGAAGGGGGGGCAGCCTGGTTGCTAGGTTGCCAGAACCGCGATGGGGGTTGGGGGGAAACCTGTGCCAGCTACGCCGACGCCTCCCTCAAGGGGCAGGGCCCAAGCACCGCTTCCCAAACCGCCTGGGCTCTGATCGGTCTGCTGGCGGCGGCTAAAGCTGGAGTGGCCATTGCCGCTGCCCCCCTAGAGCGGGGAGTGGAGTATTTGCTCAATACCCAGAACCCCGATGGCAGCTGGGATGAGGCCGAGTTTACCGGCACCGGCTTTCCCCAACATTTTTATATTCGCTACCATCTCTACCGGCAGCATTTCCCCCTCATGGCCCTGGGACGGTACCAAGCCTATGGCCGGGAAGGACGCTGATCTCGAGTGACAGGGTAGTGAAACGGAAGGCAACCCTTTACCAGGCGGGCTTGACCTCAGGTTGAGAGCCATTGCGGTCGGGGTCTGGTTCAGCCCGGGCCAGGTTGGGTGGCAGTTGAATCGGCACCGGTTGAACCGCCCAAATGTCGCGGGCGTAGTCCTGAATGGTGCGATCGCTAGAAAAGGGGCCCATGCGAGCGGTGTTGAGAATCGACATGCGGGTCCAGCGGGGGCGATCGCGAAAGGCCCGATCAACCTGCTCCTGGCAGGTCAGGTAGGCCTGATAATCCGCCAGCACCTTGTACTCATCCCGATACAGGAGTGTATCCATCAGGGGTTGGAACAGGTGGGGCTGGTGAGGCGAGTAATGGCCCAGCATCAGGCTTTGCAAAACGGCCTCTAGCTCTGGGTGGGTATGGACGTAGTGCATGGGAGCATAGCCTCGGTGATCCAGACCGGCCACCTGCTCGGCTGTTAACCCGAACAGGAAAAAGTTTTCTGCACCAACGGCCTGGCGAATTTCGATATTGGCACCATCCAGGGTGCCAATGGTAAGGGCGCCATTCATAGCAAACTTCATGTTGCCCGTGCCAGAGGCCTCTTTACCGGCGGTGGAAATCTGCTCAGATAGATCGGCCGCCGGGTAAACCAGTTGCCCGAGGGACACGCTGTAGTCCGCCAAAAAAACCACCTTCAGCCGCCCAGCTACCTTAGGGTCGGCATTCACCTGGTCGGCCACGGCGGTAATCAGCTTGATGATCAACTTGGCCATGGCATAGCCGGGGGCGGCTTTGCCCGCAAAGATAAAGGTGCGGGGCACGATATCTAGGGCCGGGTCTCGCTGCAGGCGCTGGTGCAGGGTCAGAATGTAAAGCAGGTTCAACACCTGGCGCTTGTACTCGTGGATGCGCTTCACCTGAATATCAAAGAGGGACTCGGGATCAACCTCCAGGCCGTTGTGATAGGCGATGTAGGCAGCCAGATCCCGTTTGTTGTCCTGTTTAATCTGGTGCCAACGGTGCTGAAAGTCGGGGTCGTCGGCCCAGTTTTCCAGCCGTCTCAGGTCATCCAGGTGAGTAATCCACTGGCGGCCCAGTTTTTCGGTGATCAGGTAGGCTAAGCGGGGATTGCTGAGCAGGAGCCAACGCCGCGGCGTTACGCCGTTGGTCTTGTTGCTGAATTTCTCTGGCCACAGGTCATAGAACCCGGCCAACAGTTCTTCGCGCAACAGGCGGGAATGGAGTTCCGCAACGCCGTTGATACTGTGGCTACCAACACAGGCCAGGTGGGCCATACGCACCTGTTTTTCCGGCCCTTCTTGAATCAACGAAAGCTGAGCCGCTAGGGCGTCATTCCCCGGATAGCGAGCCTCAACCTGGGCCAGGAAGCGCTGATTAATTTCGTAGATAATCTCCAGGTGACGGGGCAGTAATCGCCCCAGTAAGCTGACCGGCCAGCGTTCGAGGGATTCGGGCAGTAGGGTGTGATTGGTGTAGGCAAAGGTGTTCTGGGTGATCGACCAAGCCTGCTCCCAGGGCAGATCAGACTCATCGATCAACAGGCGCATCAGCTCAGCAATGGCCAGGGCAGGATGGGTATCGTTGAGTTGAATGGCCACCTTATCGGAGAAGGCCTCGAAACTCTCATGCTGCCGCCGATAAAGGCGCAGGATATCCTGCAGGGCACAGGCCACGAAAAAGTACTGCTGCTCTAGCCGCAACCGCCGACCCTGGGGCGTGTTGTCGTTGGGGTAAAGCACCTTGGAAATACTTTCCGACTGAGTTTTATCGGCTACGGCCCGAATATAGTCCCCGGCGTTGAAGGCTTGAAAGTCAAACTCTTCGCTCGCCACCGCCTTCCAGAGGCGCAAAGTATTGACGGTGTTGGTGTGATAGCCCGGCACCAGCACATCGTAGGGCGTACCCAGCACCGTATGCTCAGGTATCCAGGTGACACGATAGCGACCCTCCCCATCGTGGTAATGCAGGGTGCGACCGCCAAACTTAACCTCTACGCGGTAGTCGGGGCGAGGCATCTCCCAGGGGTTGCCAAAACTCAGCCACTTATCGGGATGCTCCACCTGCCAGCCGTCCTGGATGGCCTGGTGAAAGATGCCAAATTCATAGCGAATGCCGTAGCCGATGGCCGGAATTTCCAGGGTGGCGAGGGAATCGAGGAAGCAAGCCGCCAACCGCCCTAGCCCCCCGTTGCCTAGGCCGGGCTCTGCCTCTTGGTCAATCAGATCATCTAAATCCAGCCCAGCCCCCTGCAGCATCTGCCGAGCCTTTTCGTAAAGGCCCACGTTAACCAGGTTATTGCTCAGCTGCCGCCCCATCAGAAATTCCAGGGAGAGGTAGTAGACCACCTTGGGATCCTGTTCAAAGTAGGTCTGGGCTGTGGCAATGCGACGCTGCACCAGGCGATCGCGCACCGCCCGCGATAGGGCCATGTAATAGTCGTGCAAGGTGGCAAAGCGCCGGTCTTTGCCCTGGTTATAGTAAAGGTGATTGGTGAAGGCTCGCTGCAGAGTGGCCAGATCCATGCCGGTGCGATCATCCTCAACCTGAATGGCAACGGGCTCACGGTGCTGGATGTATTCCTTGAGCCGGGCCAGTTGCTGTTCTCGTCGTCGCTTTTTCGCTTTTTGGGGGTACATGGGGACTGCCAATGCAAACTAAGGAATCATGCCCGCAGCAAGTCAACTTTTAATCCGAGAAACTTTAAACAGAAAAAACAAAGTTTCCTAGAGCCTCAACCTAAAGCTGACCACCCTCTTGCCAGGGCCTCTAAGCAACAGGCACAAGAATCTAGGCAATTGTCAGTACCTATCAAGACCTACTCCTAGAGCCTCATTTCTGGGGTGGTCTAACTTTTGCCCCTAGCCATTGCCAAGCTTGCTGCACCTAATTGGCTGAGGAGAAGATGAGGGAGAGTTGCTTCTGAAGGAACATTGATCTTTGATACAACTTAATATCCTCAAATGTTGAACACTCCCAATTCTGTAAACTGTAAAACTTAACAGACTACCTTAAGGATTTAAACAGATCTTCGGAGGCAAATTAGGGCAAGATCCTGCAGCGGAAACAAGGCTAACCTTTGGGCAGCGGCTGGGGGCTGGTTCAACCCCTAAGGAATCCGATAGCTGGCCACTCGCACGATCAAATCACCCACTTCAGGGTTGTGGTTAAACACAAAACTGCCCGCCTTGGTTTCGTGCCCTGAAAGAAAATCAATCTGCTGTTCGCCTGTTTCATCGTCTTCGCCAGGTGTATGCAGTTCAGCCGTAACCTGAACGCCGTTGGCAATTCGCCCGCCCGTGTTGGTAATGGCAAAGGGAACGTAGTAACGGCCATCGGTAATGCGAATCGCATCGGAGACAGCCACATCAAAGGCAGGGGGGCGGTTTTGGTTCAGGCTCATGAGACCGATGAGAATGAGGCTGGCTACCCCAAAGGTTACCCACTCAGCCAAGGATCGCTGGGTAAAACTACCTGAAGGCTGCGGTGACGGGGTTTGAGGGGAATCGGAAGGAGAATTTGAAATAGTCATTAGATTAGGATACGCCCTGCGGCTCCCCCAATGGAGGCGGGTAAACCCAACACCAGGGTATTACTCAGCCATTCCTGCCAAGGGTCGGTCAGATTAAGCTGCTGAAAAAGCACCAGCATCATCACAGAAATTATTAGCGCCACCAGGTAGGCTATCAGGGTTTCTGTGATCGGACTGAGTAACAGACCTCGCTGGAGCCGTTCGGTGCGATCGGTAAACCCCGAGGCAAACACAATCGCGTAGGACAAGCCCAGGGAAGCTCCCATAATCAGCAACAACCAGAGCGGTGGCAGGGACGCGGCTAGCAGCGGGACTTCTTCTGTGGGGGCAATGCTAAAGGCAATTAAAACCGCCCCAATCAAAGTGGCATCTAAATCCACCAGGGTGTCACGCACACTGGCCAGAGTTGGGGAGACAAAGTGGCGAGACATGGGAGCCGTGGTGCGGCGATCGCGCACGGGCCTGCCCTGCAGTGTAGATCGAGCCAGGGCTACCCCCAGTGAAAAGGGTACCGCCTCGAAAACCAGCTTGCCCAAAGCCTCGGACAAGGGGGTCGCCAGGGTAATACGCCGTAGCAAAACCAGGGCCAGGGCCGCACAAACCACCCCGATGCCCACCGCCTCAATGCTCTCCATGACCGCTTCTAGGGGGTGCAAACTGAGCGTTTTGCGAAACCCTTCCACTTGGGTCAGCAGCCAGGCTACTAATACGGTCACCGCCAGCACCGCCAGCAGCCACCAGGCTCCTGTGGCCGAACCGATGGTCCAGACCTCGACGGTATACAGCAAGGGCACCCCAAACAAAAACCCCCCAGCCGCCCCCCGCAGGAGAGCCTGAACCTCAAGAGTCCAGATATTTTCGGGTGAACGTTCCGTCATGGGAAAAAGTGGGGGGTGATTCCTGGGGGATGACGAAGTCAGGTATCGGCCTTGTTCAGCGACTGTCAATAACCCGATGACTTCACACTAGCAGCCTGATTCAGCCGGTTTCAACTGCGATGTTGGGCCGCACTTTGGGCCAAGTCTTTTGGTGTCATGGGCAGCGCGATCGCTTGGGCCAGTGACAGAACTAATGTGGTAGCCAGTAATCCCAGGGAAACAGGAGGCCGGAAAGCCTCATCGCCCTGTCAAAGACAAGATGAGGGAATGCAGATCACGGTTCGCGCCTTGGCCTGGGGTGGGGCTGATCGACTGGGCAAGCGTTGAGAGCCTTAATTACTGGTGAACTAGAGGGCGGAAACCCGCTGGCTCTGCTGGCCCGTCCAAACTGGTCTGGAGTGTGGCCCGTCCAAACCTTACAAAAATCTCCAAATTCCTACCTAGGGCTAAAACCTTCGCTAGGGTAGGCGAGATAGCCCTGCGGGCACGTTATAGGAACCTCTAGTGATGATCCAAGCCAAACCCGGCGACAGCGTTTCCATCCATTACACCGGCAAACTGGAAGACGGTACGGTTTTTGACTCCTCTCGCGATCGCGACCCCCTACAGTTTTCCTTAGGCAGTGGCCAAGTCATCCCCGGCTTTGAGGCCGCCGTTCTGGGCATGGCCCTGGGCGAATCAAAAACCGAAGTGATTACGGCTGAAAAAGCCTACGGTCCTTACCGGGAAGAAATGGTATTGGTGATTGAGCGCAACCAAATTCCGACCGACATCCCCCTAGAAGTTGGGGCCCAGTTGCAGTTGCAAGGCCCCCAGGGACAGCTATTACCTGTTTTAGTTACCGATCTCTCTGAGGCCGAAGTCACCCTCGACGCCAACCACCCCTTAGCAGGGGAAGACCTGATCTTTGAGATTGAGCTCATTAGCATTGACAGCTAGCGGGCGATCTCGGTCCCTAAACATCTGCCCTGCCTAGCTCCCACTATCCCCCTCCCCCAGAGGGGGATAGCCTTTGTTGCGGCTGACCTTCTATGATCGATGGGTAAATCCATGCAACGAGGAGCCCCATGGCTTACGAACTACCCCCTCTTCCCTACGCCTATGACGCTCTGGAACCCTATATTTCCAAGAGCACCCTGGAATTTCACCACGACAAGCACCACGCCGCCTACGTCAATAAGTTTAATGAGGCGGTGCAGGGCACTGTCCATGACAGTAAGCCGATAGAAGCGGTGATTCAGTCCATTGCGGGCGACTCTGC
>DVEE01000350.1 GCA_015295885.1 Leptolyngbyaceae cyanobacterium M65_K2018_010 | reverse complement strand
CCGAAAGGAGTGAATGGAAATAATCTTCGCCATTGAGGGTTAGAACCGCCTTTCCGAAATGCTCAACCTGAAGTGACCAGCCTGATCGGCACTGAAATCGCCACCCTGCCAGCCCACTGAGCTCAGGATTGGGGGCCAGAGCGATAATCATCGCTAAAGTATGCGTTCGCCCCAGCCTGGTTCTGTAGTCTGCCTTACATTTTGCCGTCCTAGGGGGGTAGAGTCGCTACTAACCCCTTGCCAAACCAGGCCAAGCAGATTGCCAGGAAGAGGCCCTAGGCCAGCTAATTTCAACCATGCTGGGCAGATTTCCCTCGAATGCCCTGCTTTAGAGCCTGAATTTCCCGATCGATAAACTGCACGTAGGCTTCGGTGGCCTCGCTAGTATCCTGGCAGCGACAAAAAGCGCTGTCTAACACAAAGGGCTGGTAGGGCGAGGCGGGGGCCTCCGTCTGGAGTTGTTGCTTGAGCTGCTGGGCCTGCTGGTTAAGGTCGCCCAGGAACCCCAGGCCATCGTCACTATCCTCAGGGGCAGTGGGCCTGGGGGCATCCCGACGAGGGGGCGGCGGCGACTCTGGGGTCAGTAGCCTATGGATGGCCTCCAGTTCAGCATCGGCTTCTCCATCGGTTGTCGTTGTGGTGGCCAAGTCCCCTGGCCAAGCTGGGGCGGCCTGATTAAACCGAGATGGGGCCGCCTTAGGGTCATCGCCCGATTCCCGCAGGGTTTTGACGGTGTCTTGTAGGTCGCGGAAGTAATCGGTTTCGGTGATTTCGGCCACCTGTTTTTCGAGCTTTTCTTCGTCAATGTCAATGTCCAGGTGCAGAAAGGTTTTCACCGTGCGGTAAACCTGTTGGCCGTAGGCGCTGTTGTTAAAGCGATCCAGCAGCACCACCCCGACGGCGGTGCCCAAAAAGGTGAGGGCCGGGGGGACCAGGGGAATCCAGCCACTGCGCAAAAATACGCTCAGGCTGATGGCGTAGAGCCCACCCGCCCCCAACACAATCACCAGCCCAAAGGCGGCGGGGTGGCGGAAATACCAACCCAGCAGCCCCCCCCCTAGGGACCAGGCCAAAATCCACAGCCATTCCGCGCTGTGGGGCCATACCCAAATCAGGGACTCCCCTTCGAGTACGGTGGCGAGTAACTGACTGGCGGCCTGGGCATGGACGATAACCCCAGGCATTTTTTGCTTGTCGGCCTGGGCGGCGCTGTAGGGGGTGTAGAAATCATCCTTGGCCTGGGGTGTGGTGTAGCCCAAAAAAACGATGCGATCGCGCACCAGTTCCGGATCGACTCGCCCCTCCAGCACCTCCATCAGGCTCACCTGGGTGGCGGCGTTGGTTTCCGATCGAAAGCGCAGCATCACCTGGTAACCGCTGGTATCCGCTCGCCGGTAGCCCCCCGTATTGGGGTTAATGGGGGGAATCGCCGTAGACCCCAGCATCAATTGCCCGGCCTCGCTGAAGCTGGGCTGCATACCCCGGTTCTGCAAGTACACCAGGGCCGCCCGCAACCCCATGGACAGCAAGGTCTGGTTGTAATCATTGCAGAGATGTTGTTTGGGGAAGGGGGTAGGCGGCTGGGGCGGGGTGACCAGCAGCAAACTGCGGCGCAAAATACCCCCCGGATCGATCACCAGGTCGGCGAAGCCCCCCCCCCCCCCCCC
>DVEE01000559.1 GCA_015295885.1 Leptolyngbyaceae cyanobacterium M65_K2018_010 | reverse complement strand
CATAGCCAAAGACGGCGTAGTTACCATCCAAAAAGGGCAGTTCCGCCAGGGCAATGTAAAACTGTGAGGAAGCCGAGTCATTGGCCTGGGAACGAGCCATGGCGACTGCCCCGCGCCGATGAGTCAGCTGGGGGGTGGCATTCACCTTAGCTTCCTCCAAGGTCTGACTGTAGATAGGCTGGTCAGCCCCAGTGGGCTTAATTTCCAGGGGAATGTAGCGGGGAGCCTGGGTATCCGGGTCGATAAAGCTACCTGTCCCCAGTTGTTGGGCGGGTACGTTGGCATCCTTGCTCTGGGGATCGCCCCCTTGCACCACAAAGGGTTGGGGATCTCGCACCACCCGATGAAAGACTAGGCCGTTATAGACTCCCCGGTTCACCAGATCCACGAAATTACCGGCGGTAATGGGGGCATTGGTGCCATCGACCTGAATCAAAATGGGCGACCCATTCACCACCAACTCCACCGTAGCGGTGCCGTTGAGGGTCGGCAAAGCCGAGTAGGCCGTATCGGGGGCAATGGCCACAGCCGCGGGGTTCGTCCCATCGGTGGCAGGTTCGGCGGTACCTGAGTCCAGCTGGGTTGAGTTAGCACAGGCCCCCAGACCCAGAACTATTAAGGTGGCCAGGGTAACCGTAAACAAACGGGTGTTCAATCCCATAGAGGGTTTCTCCGAATCAATGGACCAGTTTTCCATGATAGCCAGAATGGCCTACAACCCTTCCAAGGGCACCTGGAGAAAGCGGGCCAGCTCAGCCCCTTGGTTTTCCAGTTCAGATAGGGGAATCGGTTGGCCCACTCGGGTGAGCGGAATGTCGGTGCGCCCCTTGAGCCTGAGATAGAGGGTGCGTCTGGGATTCAGGCCCTCCTTAATATCCACCCGAATGGCGGTAACGTCATCTAGGGACTGCTCAATTTCAATGCGCCGGTTTTTGCCAAGGAACCCATGGCGAACAATGCGCACTTGGTTACTGGCCTTGTCGAACTGGTTATAGCCGCCCCCCACATCCAGAGCAATCACCAGCCATAGGTAGGCGGCAATGCCCATGGCGGCCACCCCATAGAACCCCATAGCAATGCCCTGGGGAATGAACACCAGCTGGGTGGGGTCAGAAAAGGGCAGCAAATTCACCCCCAAATAGCTGGAGAGCCCGGCCAGAAAAAAGCCTGCGCCGCCCAAGGTCAACACCACCGCCCAAAAAACATTGCTAGGGCGGCGAGCTCCCAGCACCGGGCGTTTCAAAGACTGGGATGAAAGCGAAGAAGCAGGGGAGGGGGTCATGGTGCTTACGGCAGAGGCGTGGTTAGAAAGGAGGACTTAACCAGGATAGAACCTGATCTTCCTGAGAATTTACGTGTCAGATTGTAAAAAAATTGAACACTCCCTATCATAAATAGAAACCTGCCTTCATGAAGCCTAGCTTCAAAGGCTGTTTGGGTATCCTCAGGCGGGCAGAGGGTTAGAGCAAAAAGAATTATTCTCTGCGGCTCTAATATCTGGAATACTTATATCTATTAACCCTGCCCTGAGGCTACGCTCTGGCGATTCCGTTTTGGATCCGCTAGCGCTTCAACCCATATGGACTAGATGTCATATAAATGAGGATTTGACATGACCATAGCAATGGGACGCGCGCAAGCCCAGCGAGGATGGTTCGACATCCTAG
>DVEE01000492.1 GCA_015295885.1 Leptolyngbyaceae cyanobacterium M65_K2018_010 | reverse complement strand
ACCCTGGGGGCTTTGAACAACCCCCAGTTGTGCTCAATGGTTGTATCACGAAATGGAGCCCTAGGGTGGGTTGCCAGAGGATAGGTGCTGGCAGGTTAGAGTCCACTCCATGGCCTATTCCCGATTCCCATACCGACGGACCTGATATTCTCGGGCATCAATCAAGCGATAGTTAAACTTCAAGGCAGCGTTGAATTGAGCATCAACCCGCTCTAAATCAGCCTGAGGGATGGATTTCCAGTGCTCCCGGGTTTTCCACCGAATCACGCAAATGACCTGATCCATCAAGTCAGGGGAAATCCAGACTTCCTTGGAAAGAAAGCCTGGATACTGGCTCAGGGCCTCGGTCCAAATTTCATGGTCGATGCGAATAAAGGTTTCTCGATTCTCGGGTTCAACCGCAAAGGTCAGCCACTCAATCACCATAAGATTCTCCTACTCCTAGGGGCATAGGGACAAACCGCTGTAATCCACCCAGGGGAACCATGACCTCAGCCATGCCCCAATCCGTTGCAGCGGCCAACTTCTATTCTCCTGCGGTTCCGCAGTCCCTCACCGGTTACAACCCTGAGGAAGCCACCCAAAAGCTAATGAGAAAACCACCAATGGTTGAAAAGGTCACGGAGGCCCCACCCAGTTCGTAGGCCTCTGGCATCATCGTGCTAGCTACCATGGCCAGAATAGCGCCCCCAGCGATGGCCTGGGCCACACCGACCAACCAGCCCACTGCCAGGTGCATCATTGAGCTGCCTACTAGCGCCGTTAACCCACTGAGTAGCACAGCGCCGGTCCAGAGCGCCACAATGCGCCGAGCAGAAGTCCCCGCCTGCTTCATACCCATGGAACTAGACATGGCCTCGGGAATATTGGAAATGAAGACTGCTAATAGAAATGAACTGCTGACGTGGCCCATGCCGGCGTTAAACCCGATCACCAGGGCCTCGGGAATATTGTCCATTAAGGTGCCCACTAGAATCGCCAGGGGAGCAGAACTCTTGGCCAGTTCCTTAAGCTGCTGTTCCGAAAGGGGCAGATCCACTTCCACGCTATCTAGAACCTGCTGTCGCCAGTGTTCATCCTCGGCGATCTTAGGTTTAGCCGTAGACTGGGTCGTCTGCCGCAGGCGGCGGGCCAGAATGCGACTCAAACCGCTGGACAATTGGGGCGATCGGGTCAGCATGGCATCAAAGTCGGCCTTGTTGAGCTCGTAGAGTTCCATCGGGGTTTTGGCCATCACCGTGGCTGAGCGCTCTTCGCCGGTGAGCAAAGCCATTTCCCCAAACATTTCTCCGGCTCCCAGTTGAGCCATCCGCTGCGCCCCCTTATAAATATCGGCCTGGCCATCCACAATTAAGAACATGGAATGGCCGGGCACTCCTTCCTGGCAAAGAACCGTTCCCGCTTCCACCGAGAGTGGCTTCAGCAGGGGAATAATCGCCTGCATTTCTGCAGGGGATAAGCTATGGAGCATTTCAATATGGCCAATGCGATCCAGTACCTCTGAGGCTTCTTCTTGACGATGATGGTACAAAAATCGCCGCGAGGAAGAGGGATGGCGGATAAACCCTCCCCGGTTATCGATATAGTTCACGATGACGGTAAACAGGGTGCCACCCAGGGTAAACCCTACCACCAACGGCCAAAAGCCATAGGTCTTAAACACGGGTAGAG
>DVEE01000510.1 GCA_015295885.1 Leptolyngbyaceae cyanobacterium M65_K2018_010 | reverse complement strand
TTTCGAAGGTTGAGCAATTTGCCACCCGGGGCGAGCTCACCACACGACCCTATCCCCCTGGCCCCAAAAGCCGTCGTACTTGGTCACCCGCACATCCCCCAAAACCTGGGTCTGGCAGGCGAGGCGCAGGGGCTGGGCTGGGTTGTGGGGCGGCAGGGAACGACGGGTACGATCCTTCCAATTCGCTTCGGATACCTCCCCCTCAACTTGCACCGCACAGGTGCCACAGGAACCCAGACCCCGACAATTAATGGCCTTAGCCTGACCATTGTAGAGGTCAATGCCCTGATCTAGCAGAACGCGGCGTAGATTGGCACCTGTCTCACACTCAAAGGACTTCCCCTGGGCTGATACCGTCGGCATAGGTTTTTCCCTTTGCAAAAAATATGTACGTTTTATAACGCAGTCTCAGCAGTTGCTCAAGGGATTTAGAGCGGCCAGGTAAGCTGATGAATGAGATGGGTTTTGAATTCTTGGGCCATGGTTGAGCACAACGAACCGGCAGGGCGATCGCTTCAGATCTATGACACCACCCTACGAGATGGGGCACAGCGGGAAGGGCTAGCCCTGTCCATTCAGGATAAACTCCGCATTGCCCGCCGTTTAGATGCCCTGGGTATTCCCTTTATTGAAGGGGGCTGGCCCGGGGCCAACCCAAAGGATGCCCAGTTTTTCTGGCAGTTGCGGGAAAAGCCCCTGACCCAGGCCAGGGTGACCGCCTTCTGTTCCACCCGTCGTCCTGGCAAAGTTGCCGCTGACGATCCCCTGCTCCAACCGGTGCTAGCCGCCGGCACTACCTGGATTACCCTGTTCGGCAAGTCCTGGGATCTGCACGTTACCACCGGCTTGCAGACTACCCTGGCCGAAAACCTGGCCATGATCGATGACACCATTGGCTATTTTCGCAGCCAGGGCCGTCGCATTATCTACGATGCTGAGCACTGGTTCGATGGGTATAAGGCCAATCCCGACTATGCCTTGCAGACCTTGGCGGCAGCTCTCCAGGCTGGGGCTGAATGGCTGGTACTCTGTGACACCAATGGCGGTACTTTGCCCCAGGAGATCAGTACCATAGTGACGGCGGTTCACACCTGGTTACAGGGTTTCCCCGCCCCTCGTCCCCAGTTGGGCATTCACACCCACAACGACAGCGGCACGGCGGTGGCTAATGCCATGGCCGCAGTAGCGGCCGGAGCCACCATGGTGCAAGGTACTATCAATGGTTACGGCGAACGTTGTGGCAATGCCGATCTCTGTACGCTGATTGCCAACCTGCAACTGAAGCTGGGCTATGGCTGCATTGCCCCAGCTCGCCTGGAAACCCTGGCCGAAACCAGCCGGTTCATTAGCGAAGTGGTCAACCTGGCCCCCGATGACCATGCCCCCTACGTGGGGCGGTCGGCCTTTGCCCACAAGGGGGGGATCCACGTCAGTGCGGTGCAGCGGGAGCCCAAAACCTATGAACACATTGACCCGGCGGCCGTCGGTAATCGGCGGCGGATTGTGGTATCTGACCAGGCTGGGTTGAGCAATGTGCTGGTCAAGGCCCGTAACTTTGGCCTGCATCTGGAACGACAGGATCCGGCCTCCCGGCAACTCCTCGACCGGCTCAAAACTTTGGAACAGGAAGGGTACCAATTTGAGGCTGCCGAGGCCAGCTTTGAGCTGTTAATGCGAGAAGCCCTGGGCGATCGCCCCCGCTTCTTTGAACTGCAGGGCTTTCACATTAACTGCCAGCGCCAGGCTCAGGGGGATAGCCACAGCAGTCAGTCTCTGGCCACGATCAAGGTCAGGGTAGATGGCGAAGAGATTCTGGCGGCGGCGGAGGGCAATGGCCCAGTGGCAGCCCTAGACCAGGCCCTACGGAAGGCCCTAGTGAACTTTTATCCGGCGATCGCCCACTTCCACCTGTCCGATTACAAGGTGCGCATTATTGACAGTGGTGCTGGTACTGCCGCCAAAACCCGTGTCCTGGTGGAGTCCAGCAATGGCCAGCAACGGTGGACAACCCTGGGCGTCTCTGCCAGCATCATCGAAGCCTCCTACCAGGCTGTGACCGAGGGGCTCGAGTACGGCTTGATGCTAGAAACAGACCAACGGACAAGCGCGATCGCGCTCGCCAATCTAAATGGCCAGGCCCAGCTTTAGCCCCAAAAACGCATGGATAAACATCACCGCCAGGGCCACGGTGCCCAGGTAGGCGTGAACGGTGCGCAGGGCTGGCTGACCACCCCCAAACTTGGTGGCTGAAATCGCCCCGTTGGTTGCTAGTAGGCCAATCACCAAACTGCCCGACCAAAAGTGAGGGCTCTCAAAGATGGGTTGACCTTGCATCACCAAAGAAAGTACCCCGCCGGTGTAACCCAGCAGGATAAAGGTGAACATCCACAGCGCTAACCGCTTGTGGATAGTCCGCTTTTCCGCCTTTTTCTCAACCTCATCGCCCAGGCGGCCTTGCCAACCGGCCCAGGCTGTGTAGCTACCCATGACAAAAATCACAATTCCCATCATCAGGGGATGACCCCAGTGGACTATTGGTTCCGGCATACCAAAACCGGCAAACCAATCGGCAATCGGCTGTAAAAGATCCCGTACCGTTGACACCATAGCTAACTCCCAAACTGCGTGAACGCAACATCACTTAACCTGCTTTATTTTCCTACAGCTGGGGATTGGTTGAGGAGTAGGGCTCCTGGCCAGAACTAGCCGATCTGGGAAAGGAAGCGTTAATTCGGAAAATCTCTTTTGATTGCTAATTGATAACTGCATATCCCTTTATAATGTAAGGCTATGAGCCTGGATGAGTTTGACATCAAAATTCTCTTGACCCTTGTCAATCGTGGTCGTATCACTTGGGCTGAGTTAGCCAGTCAGTTGGGTTTGTCGGCCCCGGCTACGGCCGATCGGGTCAAACGTTTGGAAGAGCGAGGCATCATTGAGGGCTACAGTGCTCAGCTCAATGCCGAGGCCCTAGGGCTAGATTTAACTGCCTTCATTGCCGTGACGCTGGATCAGCCTCGCCATCGGGATGGGTTTTTGGCTCTGGTTCAGAGTACTGCCGAAATCCTGGAGTGTCACCACGTGACCGGTGACGATGATTACCTGCTAAAGGTGCGCTGTCGCAATACCAAGGCTTTAGAGGGTCTGATTAGCGATCGCCTGAAATCCATCCCAGGGGTAGTCAAGACCCGCACCTTGATCGTGCTGTCTACGGTAAAGGAGACCTCCGTGCCGTCCTTGGCAGAGGCAGAGGGATAGAGTCCGGTGGCTTTAAGCCCAGGAAAAGGAGAACGCCCGTGTGGATGGGAAATTTAGCCAAGGGGATAGGGATAGGGTTGGCCATCGCGGCACCGGTGGGGCCCATTGGGTTGTTATGCATTCGGCGATCCCTAGCCCAGGGGCAGTGGATGGGATTGGCTACCGGCCTGGGAGCTGCTACGGCGGATGGAATCTATGGGTATATCGCCGGCTTTGGGCTAACCGCCGTAGCCGATCTCCTGGTCCGCCAGGCCCCTGGGCTCAAACTGGTGGGGGGCCTGTTTCTCTGTTATCTAGGCATGACCACGGCCCTTTCGAAGCCAGCGACGGCAGCGCCCCCCCTCTCGAGCCGAGGACTCTTAGGAGCCTACGGTTCAACCTTTGTGTTGACGTTAACCAACCCCGCGACTATCCTGTCATTCATCGTTATCTTTGCTGGTCTGGGCCTGGTGAACCCTGGCACCGATAGGCTCTCTGCCCTGGCCCTAGTAGGTGGGGTGTTTTTGGGCTCAGCCCTGTGGTGGGTGTGCTTAAGCTGGGGTGTTACCCTACTTAGATCGCGCCTCACGGCTCAAGGGCTGATCTGGTTAAACCGCTTGGCGGGTGTCGCCATTCTTGCCTTTGGGGTGGTGGCTCTGGCATACAGCAGGTAGTAAGGTTGCAAGGTTGGGGATCTAAACGGTGCTAATAACTACAAAACCAAGGCTTTCCCGGGGGGGGTGGGGCAAACCACGCCAGCTCCATGGCCTTTTCGGGCGCGGGCTGGGGTTAATTGGCTTGGTGATTCTGTTGGGGTGGTTGGGGGCCCCAGGGGCGATCGCTCAAGCTCCTGCTCTGGCCTGGTCTAGCTCACCCACTTTGATGGCCCAATCCATCCAAGACCTGCAAAAGCAGCAAAAAGATCTAAACCAGCAGCGCAATCAACTGCAAAAGCAGCAAAATCAACTCAAGGGCCAGCAGGCCGACTCCGAATCTAACCTGCAAACCCTGGAGCGTAATATTACCTACACCGCCAACCAAATTACGGAAACCGAGTACCGTTTGGCTGAGGCCGAGCGGGCCCTGAAAAAATTTGAAGCGGAGCTCAAAAAGGCGGAGGAAGACTACGAAAATGTCCGTAGTGGCACTGTCGCTCGGCTTCAGTATTTGCAGCGACAGCAGGGTAGCGAGGGCTGGGCGGTGCTGCTGCAAAGCCAGGACTTTAACGAATTTCTGGATCGCCAGTATCAACTCAAACGGGTCTACGCCGCCGATCGCCAGGTGCTCCAGGACCTCAAAGCCAAGGCAGAGGCCATTCAAAAGCAAAAGGCTGCCGTGGAGGATCAAAGAAACCAGGTTGCGCTCCTACGCCAGCAACTGTTATCCCAAAAGCAAGAGTACGAAGAGGAAGCTAAGGAAGAGAAGCAACTCATTGCTCGTCTGAAGGACCAACGGGCCGCCCTAGAGGCCGCAGAAGCCCAACTGATGCACGACTCAGAACAAATCGCCAGCCTGATTCGCCAAAAATTAGCCGCTCAATCTGGCATTGTGCGCGGTACTGGACGGTTTATTTTCCCCGCCAATGCCAATATCTCCAGCGGCTTTGGCAACCGCATCCATCCCATCCTAGGCTATAGCCGCTTCCATGCCGGGGTTGATTTCTCGGCTCCCCAAGGGACTACCATTCGAGCTGCCGATTCAGGTCGGGTGATCTTCTCCGGTTGGTATGGCGGCTATGGTCAGGCGGTTATCATCGACCACGGCGGCGGGTTAACGACCCTCTATGCCCATGCTAGTCGGATCTTTGTCCAAGAAGGACAAACCATCCAGCAGGGCCAAGCGATCGCGGCGGTGGGCTCCACCGGGCTTTCTACGGGGCCACACCTGCACTTTGAAGTGCGCCAAAACGGCAATCCGGTTAATCCCATGGGCTATTTATAGCCATTCCTGCTCTAGATTAGGCCCGGTTAGTGATCGTCCAGACTAAGTGGGCTAACTGACCCTGGGCAGGCTAATTTCAAACTCCAGCCCAAAGCTTTGGGCCAGGTTACAGGTTTGGTGATCGGTGAGGTTGGTATCGCTCAGCTCCAGGTTATAAAAACTGACCGTGGCCTGGCTAAAGTAAGGCCCCGCGTGCCAGGTGCCCACCTCCAGTTTGATGAAACAGTTACCCGGAATGTGAAAAGCCTGAATCGCAGCCGGATCCGGCTGGTCTGCGGGGCCGGGAGGAGCCACCCCCAGCAGCCAATCCTGACCCTCCAGTGCGCCTAGGCACTGGGTACAGCGACGATGGCGGGTAATTGTACGAAACCGGGTGCCCCGGCCCCTGAGGGTCATCAAGTAGAAGCGGGGTATGCCAGCCTCGAGCTGCAGTTGGGCATCTTCAGGACCGAAGGGGGTGCCATCAGGTCTGGGAAAAATAACCTGACCAAAGGGGGCAAAGGTGTCTGGATGGATGGGTTGAGCGGTCAGGGGCTGGATCGTCAGCGGTAAAGCCATGGTCGGAGCCGCGCAGGAGTTTCTGAAATCGGGCCAGATGGCCTAGTTGGCCTTAGCAGGAGGCTCAGGACCATTGAGAATGTCCTCAATTACATTATCCACTGCCACCGTCATACGATAGGGAATCGGTTCCTGAGCCCTGGAGACCACTACAATCTCGTAGTAACCCGATTGGGGTAACTCCCCGGCCCAGGTATTTTCTGGAGCCTGGGCCAGTAGATAGGGCACCTCTGGGGTAGGCAAGGGCACATACAAGGAAAGTAGGGTTGATTCGGGCGGTGCCTGCAGGTTAATCCGCATGAGTTGCCCAGCCTGGAGGTTCAAGATGTAAACCTGGCCTTCGCCCGGTGCCAGGATCCCCGTCAACTGTTGGCTAAAGGTGCCTGGCTCAAACCGAATTTCCTGCAGGGCCTCACCGCTAGTCAGGGCATTAAGCCGATCCTGGGCCAGGCCATACCAGATCTGATCGACGGCAGTTTCAACAAATCCCCCTTGAGGAGGGCGGGGAAATAGCTGGTTAAAGCGAGCATTGGTCAGGTCTTCGAGAGCCTTGCTGCTGACGTAGAGTTGGTTCACCTGGCGTTGCCAGCGATCGCGATCGGTGGGGTTATACCGCCCCAACCGACTGCGGGCCTCGGCGCTGAGGTTGGCAGCTAGTAAATCCAGATTGGCGGCGGCGATCCCATCCCACTCCGCTCGCCGGTCGGCATCCTCGGGTTTATCGGTGAGTTGGGTTCCCTGCCGATCAGGGTTTTGCTCAAAGAAAAACTGATCAGTGAGGCTGACCAGGTAGGCGTGATCGACCCCCAGGCTTTGAGCCCGATCCCGCAGGGCCTGTTTGCGATTCCGCTCGGCCTCACTGAAAGCAGGGTTTTCCCCCTGGCTGCCACCGCTAACCACACTCTCTCCGCCCAGGGAGCGCCGCCAATCTAGGGGGTCTAGCCACCACCACAGACCCGCCGCCGCTCCTAGTACCACCATCAACCCGGCCAGGGCGGGTAGGCAACCCGCGGAGGATCCTTTGACCGGGACAGGACGCGGTGGAGCCGGTAGGGTATAGGTCGGATCGTAGGGGACAGGAGCCTGGGGCGGCGGCGGCGGGGCGACCGGCGTTCAGGTCAGCACCCTGGCCCAGGGCGTGCCGGTCGGCGGCGAGCTCGACTATCTCGACGACGGCACCATCGGCGCCGCCCT
>DVEE01000392.1 GCA_015295885.1 Leptolyngbyaceae cyanobacterium M65_K2018_010 | reverse complement strand
TGCAATTCTTCGGTAAAAACTCCTGGGGTGTTGCCAAAGCGTTGCAAGGGGTTGGCATGCCAAACCATACCGCCCCATACCTGGTCGGCATCGGCTTCGACGGCCGCGCATTTAAGCCCACAGGTGGGGCTGCCATCTCGCATCACAAAGCCAATCACCTGGTGGCCATTGTCCCGATAGGTTTGTACCTGATCGCACATTTGTTCGGCAATCTGACGACAATGCCGCCGGAACATGGGGTTACCATACATTTTCTTGACCATGCCCCAACGCATGGACCCCAGGTAAGTCACCTCTGGGCAGGGCATTTGATAAATGGCCACGTCATACTTGAGTAGCACATCCACTAATTCTCGAATCACCGCCGGTTGGCTGGCTAACCCCCGCACACAGGCATTCTGATTGAGCATACAGTGGGAGAGAAAGATTAAGCGGCCGCTGCGGGCATCTTGAATAGAATCCTTGATCTGGCCAATTACGTTAGTCATAACCCACCCCCTTGAGGGAGCCCATCCTCGCCGTTCACCCTCGTTAAGCCTTTGACCCGATCTATCTCGTCCCAGGGGAAAGAGTATCCCCTGATACTATTATCGAGCAGATAGCCGAGGACGCAGCCCAACTCTCTAAAAACGCACAGTTTTTAACCGGGCGAACCGGGCGGTAAGGCCGGGGAAGTGCTAACGGCTGGTTGGTCTGGCCCTAAGTTGCCGGTTAGGGGCATTCGGGTTAGACCAGCATTCGCTATACTGTGACGCTCAGAGGAGGTGACTGCGATCGTCCGGATCACCCGGGGTATGGCAGCCGAAAACCGTCGAATGTGGGGAGGGAAACCGCGGTGTTGAGTCTGTTCCTGTTATCGTCATTGGTCTTGCCATCATCTCTGGAGCCTCTGGGGGCCATCCCTGCTCCCCAGGCACCACCGTTGGCCCAAGGCCAGCCTAGATCCACCCGGATAAACCCGTCCCCATTGGTAAACCAGCTAGCCCAGGCCCCGATTACCGGCGACTATCGGGTGACGGCCTTGCAGCCGGACTTTACCGGCAGCCTCTGGGTCGGATCCTGGACTGGCCTCACCCGCATCAACCCCGAAAACGGACGTATTCAACAGCGGGTGAGGGTTCCTAGCCGCACCATCGAGGCCTTAGCCCAAGACCGAGTAGGCCGTATTTGGGTCGGTACCTTTGACGGGCTGGTGCGGGTCGATCCCAGAACCAATACGATTACGGCCCGTAATACGGAACTGCCCTCCAATCGGGTCCATGCCCTTTTAATCGACAGTCGCGGCTTTCTCTGGGCGGGCACCGACCGCGGTCTAGCCATGATCAGCCCTGACCGCGGCCTGTTGATGACCACCCTGGAGAATCTTGCCGGTGTTAGTGCCAATGCCCTGAGCCTGGATCGCAACCATCACCTCTGGGTGGGCACCCTGGATGGTCTGGTTCAGGTGAATACGGCCACGGCCTTTCCCCTGCGGCGGGTGGGGAATTTGCCCGGTAGCGTGGTTCAAACCCTGGCCCTCGACGGGCCAGGCAACCTCTGGGTGGGGACTCCCTCTGGGCTGTTGGTGGTAGACCCGGTGCGGGCCGAATTAGTTCGTTCCGTTACAGCCATGCGAGGGAGAAGCGTGCAGGCCGTAGCCTTTGACCGGGAGGGTAACCTGTGGGCCGGCACCAGCAA
>DVEE01000229.1 GCA_015295885.1 Leptolyngbyaceae cyanobacterium M65_K2018_010 | reverse complement strand
GGATATGCCTCCAGGTCTGCCATTAGCATAGCGTGGGGGTAGAGGCCGAGACTCGTCCTACTACCCTGCTGCTTTGCACGGGCTTCGCCCTAGGCATGGGCCAAGCCCTACACCCCATACCCTTCACCCTTCACCCCTTACCCCCCACTCCACCACCCCACCCATCCCTGCCCGCTAATTTACCCAGTTTTTTTAAACCTATCCGGACAACCTGGCATAGGCCCGTATTAGGGAAAGGTAGATGCACCCTGATTGTCAAGCCCTGGGATACCTGGAGGGATCCTGGGGCTTTTCTTTGGAACGCTCTGTGATACCCTTGTCCGCAATTAAGGCGAGGAGGGCTTGGCCATGGCCACAGTAACGGTAGGTCTGGTGTTTGGGGGATGCTCGGGGGAGCATGAGGTGTCGATCCGTTCGGCCCAGGCCATCGCCCGGGGTTTGGCCAGTGGCCCCAATGCCGAAAAGTACGCAGTATGGCCGGTTTACATCCGTAAGGATGGGGTCTGGCTGGCCGGGGAAATCGCGGCCCAGGTGTTGGCGACCGGGGTACCGTTGACGGATTTGCCAGATCCTACACGGGTCGGAGCCGGGCAGCGGCTGCCTCATTTTGATCCGGTAGGGGAGATTGATATTTGGTTTCCGGTGTTGCACGGCCCCAACGGTGAAGATGGCACGGTGCAGGGCCTGTTTACCCTGATGCAGCAACCCTTTGTGGGGTCGGGGGTGTTGGGTTCGGCCCTGGGGATGGATAAGATTGCTATGAAAATGGCCTTTGCCCAGGCCGGGTTGCCCCAGGTGAAGTACCTGGCGGTTAACCGCAGTGAGGTGTGGTCGAATCCCTGTGTGTTTCCCAAGCTGTGCGATCGCATCGAGGCGGAGCTGGGCTATCCCTGCTTTGTCAAACCAGCCAACCTGGGGTCTTCGGTGGGAATTTCTAAGGCCAGTCGGCGCAGCGAGTTGGAAGCGGCCCTGGATAGCGCCGCCAGCTACGATCGCCGGATTATCGTAGAAGCCGGGGTGACCGCCCGCGAGGTGGAATGTGCGGTACTCGGCAATGACCACCCCCGCGCCTCGGTGGTGGGGGAAATTTCCTTTGACAGCGACTTTTACGACTACGAAACCAAATACACCAGCGGCCAGGCGGATCTGACGATTCCCGCCGCTTTGCCGCCGGAGGTAACTCGCCGCATTCAGGAAATGGCGGTGGCCGCCTTTCAAGCGGTGGATGCGGCAGGGTTGGCCCGGGTGGACTTTTTCTACGTTGAGGCCAGCGGGGATATCTTTATCAACGAGATCAACACCCTGCCGGGCTTTACGGCGACTAGCATGTACCCCATGCTATGGGAAGCTAGTGGCGTACCCTTTGCGGAACTGGTGGATAGCCTGGTGCAATTGGGGCTGGAGCGGACTGGCCCTGATGCCTAGGATGGGAAGGTAGAAAGGGAAATTGGCGGGGAGCAAGCATCTATGCCGTTCAAAAGAAAAAGAATAGGCAATAGGGCAAAACCTTTTCATCCTTCCTCCTTCTGACTTCTGCCTTGCCTAAAGTTTCCGTCCCCTTGCGGGGATTTGAGGGTATCTGACCCTGTCGGCTTGCGTGGCTGACGACCCAGAAGATAGAAGCGTTTCCGTCCCCTTGCGGGGATTTGAGGGTATCTGACTTTATTGGGGAATTGACC